>JALYZI010000092.1 GCA_030948915.1 Acidobacteriota bacterium | reverse complement strand
GCCCGACGCCTGACATACAATCCCCGCGTCCAAGGGGGCTTCACATGAACATCGGCTTGCCGATCATCATTGTTTTCCTGGCCATCTATCTTCTCAGCTCGATCAAGATCCTTCCCGAGTACGAACGCGGCGTCATCTTTCGACTCGGCCGGCTGCTCGCTGAGCCGAAGGGGCCCGGCATCTTTCTGGTCTTCGCGCCGATCGATCGCATGGTGCGGGTCTCGCTCCGGCAGGAAGCCTTCGAGGTCCCGCCGCAGGACATCATCACGCGCGACAACGTCACGCTGAAGGTCAACGCCGTGGTTTTTCTTCGCGTGATCGAGCCGCGGCGCGCGGTGGTGGAAGTATTCGACTATCGATACCAGACATCGCAGTTTGCGCAGACGACGCTCCGATCGGTCCTCGGCGAAGTCGAGCTGGACGGGCTGCTGGCGCACCGCGATGCGCTCAACGCGCGGGTGCAGAGCATCCTCGATCAGCACACCGAGCCGTGGGGCGTGAAGGTCGTCAACGTCGAGGTCAAGCAGGTCGATCTCCCCGAATCGATGCTTCGCGCCATGGCCAAGCAGGCCGAGGCCGAGCGCGAGAAGCGCGCCAAATTGATTCACGCTGAAGGTGAGTTCGCGGCATCGCAGCGTCTGGCCGACGCCGCCAAGATTCTTGGTTCCCAGGCAGCCGCTCTCCAGCTCCGATACTTGCAGACGCTCACGGAGATCGGGGTCGAGAAAAACACCACCATCGTGTTCCCAATCCCAATCGATATTCTCAGCGGATTTGTGAAGCATTGACGTCATGAGTGATGCGCTGACGCTGATCGAGGCTGCGCTGTTTCAACTCAAAGCGGCGGCGGCCGACGTGGACCCGATGTACGCGTCGCAGATGCAGCTGACCGTCAGCATGCTTGCGAACGCGATCGACTCCGCGCGGGGAGGGATCAGTCCTGCGACGGTAAACGACGTCGAATTCGCGCTGAATGACGTCGGCAGTGCGATCAAAGAGCTCAACGCTACGGATGCCGATCGCATCGAACCGATCGTCAAGCTGCTGCACGATGACGTCGCAAGGCTGAAGGAATCGACAGCGTTGCCCGCGACGGTCTCGACCGCGATTCGGACACTGCAGGCAAAGTTGAAAGCGCGCCGCGCCGCAATCGAGCGGCAGACGTATCGTCCTGAAGGCGCGCCGGCGGAGGAGCTGCCGCATGCGCCCCCCGATCTGCAGCGCGAGGCCGTTCCGCTGCGGCAGCAGCTCGCGGCAGCCGGCTTTGCGACTCCGGCGCTGGACGGACTGATCGCCGATCCGACCTCGCTCCGATTTCACTCGATTACCGAGATCCTCAATGAGCTCGACGTCATCGTCGCCTGACTACGGCATCGACGCGCCATACGTCATTCGCAACCTGCTGTTGGCCGGCGGCGCCGCGCTCATTCTTTTTCTTCTCGGATTCACGGGCGTCTGGTCGGGCCGTGTCGGACCGCTGCGCTTCGGCATCATCGGGTTCCTGTGGATGGGGATCGCGTTGATTGGGACCGGCTTCTGGATGTGGTGGAGCAGCAAATACGGCAAAGTGAGCGAGCGCGAAAAGCTGCTCTCCCTGATCTCGTGGCGCGGCGACGCGCAAGTGCTCGATGTCGGATGTGGCCGCGGTCTTCTTCTGGTCGGCGCCGCCAGGCGGCTGACGACCGGCAAGGCAACCGGGATCGACATCTGGCAGACCGCGGATCTGTCGGGCAACAAAGAGGAAGCGACGCTCGAGAACGCGCGGCGTGAAAACGTCGCGGATCGCGTCGAGATCCAGACAGCCGACATGCGAAAGATCCCGTTCGAAGACGGAACGTTCGATGTCATTGTCTCGCGGGCCGCGATTCACAATCTGTATTCTGCGGACGATCGCGCGGCGGCAATTCGCGAGATCGCGCGAGTCCTCAAGCCAGGCGGCGCCGCTGTCATCGACGACATCCGTCATCCGGCCGAATACACGTTGACGTTCGAACAGAACGGATGCGCTGTCACGCGCTACAGCTCGGCAGCCAAATCAATGCTGTGGACGATTCTCACTTTTGGCTCGCTGCACCCGGCGACGCTGATCGTTCGAAAATCACCCGACCGTCAAAAATCGTGAGATCGACTTTCGCGTTCTCGATTTTCTCAGGCGGAATCATGAACAGATTCTCGGACAGGACTGCGATGTCGGCGAGCATGCCCGGGGCGATCTTTCCGATCTCGTTTTCGCGGAAGATCGCATATGCGTTGTTGGCCGTGTAGCAGCGCAGTGCCTCTTCGACCGTGATCTTCTGTTCGGGAATCCACCCGTTCGGATTTTTTCCATCGAGCGTTCGCCGCGTCACGGCTGCGTAGATGCCGAGGATGGGATTGAGCGGCGCGACGGTCCAGTCTGAGCCGAACGTCAGCGTCGCGCCGGCATCGATCAACGAGCGAAAGGCATACGTCCATCGCGCGCGTTCGTGTCCGATCTTCGGCTCCGCCCACCGCCCGTCGTCGATCGCGTGATACGGCTGCATGGACGCGATGACGCGATCGGCGGCGAAGCGCTTGATCAGATCGGGATTGAGATGCTGCGCGTGCTCGATGCGAAAACGGCGCTCGCGCACATTCGCGATCGATTCGTAGATTTTCATGACCTCGTCGTTCGCGCGATCGCCGATCGCGTGAATCGCGATCTGCAGGTTGTGCGCGTCGGCGTCGGTCACCGCGCGTTTCATCCGGCCGTCGGTGATCGGCTGCATCGTCAACCCGCGATTTTTCGGATCGTCGGAAAACGGCTCGAACATCGCAGCGGTGGCGGATCCGAGGGAGCCGTCGGCGAAGCCTTTGAGTCCGCCGATGCGGAGTCGATCGCTTCCGAAGGCTTTTTCGACCGACGCCGCCTGCATCCGCTGATATTCCAGAATTGGCGTGAATAAATAAACGCGGGCAGTGAGGCCCCCGCTCTTTTCGAGTCGCTGATATGCGCGCAGGTCTTCGTATGCCTCGCCGCTCGACATGTCGACGAACGCCGTGACGCCGAAGCGCGCCGCTTCCGCGAGTGCCGCGCGACCTGCGGCGACCCGCTCGTCCGTCGATGCCGATGGGATCACGCGATCGACAAACGATTGCGCCGCGTCCTTCAAAACGCCGGTCGGCTCACCGTTCGCGTCGCGCACGATCGTTCCGCCGGCGGGATCTGGCGTGTCGCGCGTGACGCCGCCCATTTTCAGCGCCAGCGAGTTGGCGAGCGCCATGTGTCCATCGAGCCGCGAAACGAAGACCGGATTCTGCGGCGTGACAGCGTCGATCAGCTGGCGCACCGGCAGCGACGGCGGATTCCAGATCGTCTGGTCCCACTCGCCTCCGGTGATCCATTTGCGAGGACCGGCGTGTTTCGCGTACTCGCCGATGCGGCGCGCGAATTCCTGCGGAGTCGCCGCGTCACGAAGCTGCACGCGCGAAAGCTCGAAGCCGCCGTCGATGAAGTGCGTGTGATTGTCGATGAAGCCGGGGACTGCGAGGCGGCCCCGTAAGTCGATGACGGTTCCGTTTCGTCCGATTTCCGCCGACGATCCGACCGCCACAATCCGATTTCCCTCAATCGCGACCGCTTCGGCCCACGGCCGCTGCGCATCGCCGGTCCAGATTTTCCCGTTCGTGAGGATCACGGCCGCCAATATTGTCAGCATCGGCGCATTCTATCGAAGGAGTCGGAGGAGATTCTCCGGCGGGCGACCGCGATGCAGCAGTTCGCCGTTGCCAGCCAGGCGGTCGCGAAGTGCCGCCAGGACCAGACTGCGATTCTCGCCCTCAGGCAGCCGAGTCCAGGCATCGAGAAGGATTGGCCAGATCACTTCGTCCGGAACGAGATTCCAGATGCGAGTCGCGATCGCCGCCGGCATTGCGCCGCCGATAAAATCGAGAAAGAGGATGTTGAGTCTCTCGACGGTCAGGAAATGTCGAACGCCGTCAGCAAGCTTTGCGCGATCTGCCGGATCGGGCGTCTTTGTCGCCGTCACCTGCAGTTGCTCGAGTGTGGAAACAACTTGCTGGTAATCGCGGGCGATCCAGTACTTCTCGGCCAGCTCCTGCAGATTCGTTTCGGGCAATTTTCCGTGACAGAGTCTAAGGCGCTATCTCGATCACCTCGAATGTATTCGGCAGAATCGCCGGGCGCGGGCGGGGGCGGTCGGGTGTGGGCGCGGGGGGCGGGCCAAATTGCGCGGTCGGCACGAAGACGTGTCCCGTCTTCTCGTCGAACGCGATCGTTCTTGCGCCGCGCGCCGTCGTCACGTTATCGACGACATTGAATTGTGACGACGATACCTCGCGCACGACCGTGATCGTCCCGTCGGCGCCGTTGGATGAAAACGCCATCTGCTTCTTTTCGTCGAACGCCGCTCCATCGACTCCTTTGCCGATCGCGACAGATCCAACGACCGCGCCGCTCTGGCTGTCGACGACCACCATCTTCTGGTTGTCGCAGACGCTGAACAGCCGATGGTGCTTGCGATCGATCGCGAGTCCGCTTGGCTCTACGCAAGGCGCCAGCGGCCAACGGTGCGCGACAGTGAGAGTCTTCGCGTCGATGTCGGCGATCTCGCTCTTGTCCTCGATGTTGACGAACACGTGCCCGGCGCGATCGCTCTGTGCGAATTCCGGCTTGCCCTCCAGCGGAATCGTCGCCAGGACTCTGCCGTCCTTGTCGAACACCGTCGCATTCTGTCCGCGCCCGTTGAACGTGAAGACATGCTGCGTCGCGGGGTCGTAAAGGATGGCATCCGGACCGTCGCCGGTCGTTTTCACCTCGCTGATCGTCGTCAGCGTGACGAGATTGAAAATCGTCATCGAGCTCGAACGGCCGTTGCTGACGAAGCCGCGATGCAGATCAGGCGCGATCGCGATCCCGTGGACGCCTTCGGTTTTCGGAATCGTTCCGACGACTTTCTGATGGTCGATATCGACGACTTCCACGTGGTCGCTGTGCGAAAGGTAGAGTCTGCGCCCGGCGCTGTCGATGGCCGGATAGTCCCAGCCGCCCGTTCCACCAATCGGGATGTGCCGGACGACGTGGTAGGCGGCACTGAGCTGCGTTGCGAAAGCGAGTGCGACGAGACATGCGGTCTTTTTCATGGCGCGCAACGCTATCACGTCAATCGACCGGCAGCACCGCCTGGAAAGTTGAGCCGCCAGGCGAAGAGCTGAGCAGCCGGAGATCGCCGCCATGGGCGCGTGCGACCCAGCGTGCGATGGAGAGACCGAGGCCTGCGCCGTCGGCGGTTTCGCGGTTGTCGTCACGGCCGCGTACTCCGTCGGCCCGGAAGAAGCGGTCGAACACTTTGCCTTGCGCCTCGGGCGATATGCCGCGGCCCGTATCGCTGATCGTGATGACGTCGTTCGCGCCGTCACGATGCGCGTCGAGCCGGACATGCCCGCCCGAGTTCGTGAACTTTATGGCGTTGTCGAGCAGGTTCAGGAGCATGCGCCGCAGCAGCTCGGCGTTTCCGCGCATCGGCATCGGCCCGTCAGTCGTGCACGTGAGTGCGATCTGCCGGGCATCCGCGACGCGTCGAAGCGCCTGAACACTCTCCTCGATCACACTTCCGAGGTCCATTGCCTCGACGTCAATCGCGGTCTGTTGCCCGTCCGCGCGCGCAAGCAGCAGCACACCTTCGATGAGGCTGGTCAGATGCGACGACTCGGAACGGATGACCTCCAGTGCATGGCGATACTCGTCGACGCTGCGCTGCCGGGACAGCGTGACTTCCGCCTCACTGCGAATGATCGTTACCGGCGTGCGCAGCTCGTGCGATGTATCCGCCAGTAACTGCTTCTGCTGCTGAAACGATCGTTCCAGGCGCTCGAAAAGTGCATTGAGGACGGCGGCCAGCCGGCCTAACTCGTCGGTCGAATTGGCGACGGCGATTCTCTCGGAAAGATTCGCCGCTTCGATCCGCGATGCTGCGTCTGTCATCTGCGCGACCGGCGCGAGGCTTCGACTGGCAAGGAAATATCCGCCGATCGCCGCGATCACGAGCGCGGCGGGAATCACGATCGTGAATGCGTTCCGGATCACGGCGAGCGCGTTCCGCCGCCCCGCAAGCGATTCGGTCGATACGAACACGTACCTCGGTTTCCCGGGACCGCCGATCGGAGCGACGACGCAGCGCACGTCATTCGCGGTGATGTTCGAAGCATGTCCGGCAAGGGCGCGCTCGATTGCCGCGCGGATCTCGGGAACCGCGCGAGCGTCAGCGACCTGCAGAAGCCTCATGGGCGATCGCGCCAGCAGACGCGCGGAAGACGTGTAGACGAAGATGTCGGCGCTACCGCGGCCAAAATCGCGCGCAACCTCCTTCAACGCCTCTTCACTTTCCTGTTCGTTCGCCTCCCCCGCGTACGCGCGCGCAAACGCGTCGACACGCTCGCGCAGGATGCGATCGACGCTCGCGCTCTCCTCGCTGCTGACAAATCCATAAACGCCGGCCGCAACGATCCCCAGAATGATCGTGAGGATCAGCAGATACCAGAGCGTGAGGCGGAGGCGGATCGGCATGTCACACCGAATCGTTGCGCAGCATGTAGCCCTCGTTGCGCCGCGTCACGATGCGGTGCGGCTCGACGCGATCGATCTTCCGGCGCAGGCGGTTCACATAGACCTCGATGATGTTCGAAAACGGATCGAAGTGTTCGTCCCAGACATGTTCCGCGATCTCGGAACGGCTGATCACGCGGCCGGCGTTGCGAGCGAGATACTCGAGCAGCGCGTACTCCTTCGACGTCAGCACCACTTCTTCCTCGGCGCGAAACACGCGATGCGCGGCGGTGTCGATCGTGAGATCGCCGACGTGCAGCGTCGGGGCGGCGACCGCCGGCGTTCGCCGCAGCAAAGCGCGAATGCGGGCCAGCAGCTCGGCGAATGCGAAAGGCTTGACGAGATAGTCGTCTGCGCCGGCGTCGAGCCCGTGAATCCGGTCATCGACTGCATCGCGTGCGGTGAGCATCAGCACCGGCGTCGCGAGATGCGTTGCGCGCATCTGGCGGCAAACCTCGAAACCGTTCGGAGCCGGAATCATCACATCGAGAATGACGCCGTCGTAAGTGTTGATGGCGAGTTGGTAGAGCGCCGACTGACCATCGCGGACCGAATCGACCGCATAGCCGTCTTCACGCAATCCGCGAACGAGAACTTCCGACAATCGCGGATCGTCTTCGACCACCAGCAAACGCATGCGATGGCAATCGTACTGTCGGCAAGATTAATCCGGCATTAATCTTCGCGATCTATACTCGCGCCGTGCGCCCGGCCATCGTTGTCCTTTTCGTGGCACTCGTTCCAGCCGCATATGGCAGCAATGCGATCGTCGACGAAGCCCGTCAATATGGCCGCGACTTCAAGGCAGTCGTTCTCGCTCCCGGGCACTGGCAGCGCGCCGAGTGGGAGCGCGCGGCGCTGACGATCGGAACGATTGCGGTGCTGATGCGTGAAGACCACCACATTGCGCACACGATTCAGGATCGGCGCAACTCGCAGACGAATTCGATTTCCAAAGCCGTGACGCCGTTCGGCGGCGGCCGCGGTCTGCAACTCTCGGTAGCAATGATTGCGGCGGGCCTGCTGGCAAAGAATCACGAATTGCGCGATACCGGACGCGATGCGCTCGAATCGTCGATCATTGCCGCGGGAGTCATCACGCCGCTCCTGAAGCGAGGCTTCGGACGTGCGCGTCCCAATCAGGATGAGATGACTTCGCACGATTTCGACCCCGGGAGCGCGCAGGAATCATTTCCGTCCGGCCATGCGACGAACGCGTTCGCGATCGCGTCAGCCGTCGCGGGTCACAGCAAGGGCTGGGTCGTTCCGGCGGTTGCCTACACCATCGCGTCGTCGGTTGCCTTCGCGCGAATGAACGACAACGTGCACTGGGCGTCGGACGTTTTTGCCGGCGCGGTCATCGGTACGGCAACGGGCAAGATGATCGTCCATCGTCATCAGTCGGCGGCGCGGCATGCAGAATGGTCGGTCCTCCCGATCGTTTCGAGCCGCGGCGGTGGTTTTGTCGTGCACGTGACGACTAGGTAGCGCGTCGCTCGCGAATCAGCGCATACACGCTCGGCGTCACCACGAGCGACAACATCAGCGCGAATGCGAGTCCGCCGATCACGGCAATGGCCAGCGGCTGCAGCAGCTCCGAGCCCGATCCGAGGGCCAGAGCGAGGGGAAGCATGCCGAGCATCGCTGCCAGCGACGTCATGAGCACGGGACGAAAACGCCGCCGGCCCGACTTGACGAGCGCGGCGTGCAGGTCGTCGCCCTCCTCGAGATGATCCTCGACGGTATCGAGCATCAGGATTCCGTTCTTTGCGACGATGCCGACGATCATGATCATGCCCATGAGCGATACGACGTTGAGCGTTGTGTGCGTGATGAGCAGCGCGACCAGCGCTCCGGTCAGTGCGAGCACCGCGCCGGTGACGATCGCAATCGGATGTGCAAAGGAGCGGAATTCGATCAGCAGGACCAGAAAGACGAGAGCGATTGCGAGCGCGAGCGTCACGGCGAGCTCCCTAAAGCTCGCTTGTTGCTCCTGATAGAGCCCGCCGAATTCGAGTGTCATTCCGGCCGGAAGGTGAACGTCTTTCGCGAGCTGCGCGCGGATCGCGGTGATCGCGGAGCCAAGGTCGATTCCTTCGAGTCGCGCGGTGACTGCAATCGATTGCCGCAGTCCGTCGCGGCGCATCTCGGCCTGGCCGGGATCGTATTCGATCGACGAGACCTGATCGAGTCGTACAAATCCGTTTGTCGTGGGAGAGTGCACGCGCAGCGATCGCAGCAGATCGAGGGATCTCCGATAGGTAGCTGGCAGGAGGACGCGCACGTGCAGCGCGCGGTTTCTCTCGATGATCGTCGATGCCGCCGTGCCGCCG
>JALYZI010000090.1 GCA_030948915.1 Acidobacteriota bacterium | reverse complement strand
CGCCGGCGCGCTGCATCGTCAACGTGATCACCGCGAAAGTCCCGCCCCACGGGTCAGCGATGATGGAAAAGCGGCCGACTTCCGGGATGTCGCGCGGCTCGAAATACTCTTTCACGCCCATCGACTTCGCCTTCTTCACGGCGGCATCGCAATCCGTGACCGAGAAATAAGGCACCCAGAACGGCGGCATCTCTTTCGCCATGTCGTGCATCCCGGCCGTCGCAATCTCTCCGACATGCGCCTCGGTGTACCCGGGACTGATTTTCAGTTTCCAGTTGAACAGCGCTGAGTAGAACTTCCGTGCGGACTCGATGTCATTCGTGGACAGCTCGTTCCAGCACATCGTGCCCGGCTCGTTGATCACCTCGGCGCCTTTGTGCCGCTTCGCCTGCCAGATCGCGAACTTCGCGCCCTGCCCGTCCTGAATGGTCGCCATTCTGCCGACGTCCATGACGTCGAATGGCTCGGCGAGCACTTTCGCGCCGAGTGATTTCGCTTTCTTTGCGGTTTCATCAGCACTCGTGACGTTGACATACGAAAGCCACGCCGGCTTGACTTGCTTGTTCTCGAACAGCGCGCAAATGTTCTTGCCGTTCTTCTGCAGCATCACGTAGGGCGGCTGGCTCGGATCGAACGGCATCGCGTTCGCGGTCAGGCCTAACAATGATGTGTAGAATTCCGAAGCTTTCTTCCAGTCCGAGGTCGTCAGCTCGGTCCAACAGAAATCTCCGGGCGGGTAACTCTTCATTTCAGTCATGATCGGCAGATATATACGCTGCCAGCGCTTCGCGCCAGTCACGAAGCGGTGTCGTTGCGAGCAGCGGCGTGTATCGCGGCCGCGGAGCGCGATGCGCGTCGCGTGTCGAGACGGACTGAACGAGATCCGCGTCAGCGCGTGCGATACGGGCCGCCTCGAGCGCAAACGATAGATTGGAGCAGACGCCGGCGTTCACAACGTGGTGCAGCCCGTACTCGGCTTTCGCGACGATCTCTACAACGCGTAGAACGAGATCATCGACGAAGGTCGTGCTGGCCCAGATGTCGGACACCGCCCGAACACTTTTTCCTGCGCGAAGCTGGCGGTGGACGGTGCTGATGAACGATTCCTTTCCGGGTCCGAAGATCCACGAGCTGCGGATGATGCATGCATTGCGGCAGGCGGCCGCGACTGCGCGCTCGCCCGCCAGTTTCGTCCGGCCGTATTCATTGATCGGCTTCGCTGCGTCGTCGACGGCGTAAAACTTCTCCTGAACACCTTCGAAAACGTAGTTGGTGCTGAAGTGCACGATCGCCGGCGCCGCTTCGGCGAGATTGCGCGGACCGTCGACGTTGACGGCGCGCGCAAGTTTCGGATCATCCTCGCAGGCGTCGACACCGACGACCGCGCAGTTCACGATCAGGTCGGGGCGCAAATCGGTCATTTTGCGGCGCACCGCGGCGCGATCGGTGATGTCGAGGTCGGCGTGGGTGAGCGGAATCGCCTGGTACTTCGCGGCGAAAGCGCGACCGACCAGCCCTGCCGCGCCGGTCACGACGACTCGCATCAGTGCAATTTCAAGCCGGTCGCCTTCTCGAGATCGGCGGGATCATTCAGAAGGATCCACTGGATGACCGACACCGGCAGCGAGCCGTTCGCGATCAGATCGTCATGAAATTGCCCGAGGCGGAAGTTCGTGCCTTTGGCGTCGCGGTAGCGGCCTAACAAACGCATGATCTGCCACTTTCCGGTCATGTAGCTGATCTTCTGCGTCGGATCGACGGCCGCTCCGGCCGCTTCGCCGGTGGCAGCTTCGCGATCGAGTCCGCCGCCTTCCATGAAGTAATTGACTGCCTGATCGAAGGTCCACACTCCGGTATGGAGATTGACATCGACGCCGATGCGCGCGGCGCGATATCGCGAAAGCCGCAGCACCTGTCCGGCGGTCGACGAATCCGCCGGATACAAACCTTCGCGAAGCAGCATCTCCTCGCCGTAAAGCGCCCAACCTTCGACGAAAACGCTGTCGCCGTGATGGCGGCGAATCTCGTTCTGCAGATGATTCGCGATCGAGATCTGCAGGAAGTGTCCGGGGATGCCTTCGTGTCCGAGGATCGGGCGCGGATCTTCGATGGCGGCGCGGATGTAGAAGTTGCGACTCTGCGGGTTGTAGGTCGGGATGAAGAAGAATCCGCTGTTGTCGGGATCGTAAACGCCGGGCGGATTCATGAAACCGCCGGGACTCGTCGGCTTGAACGCCTCAGGAAGCTGGCGGATGAGAAACGGGCCGATGTAATCCGGGATCGTAACCAGCCGCTTGTCTTTGAGGAACTGCACCATCTCTTCTTCGCGGCCCTGATAGGCCGTCAAGAATGCCTGCTGATCGGCGGGGATATTTTTCGCGCGCTGCGGATTCGGATCGGCAAGCGATGGATCGGGCAGCATCGCTTCGAGACCGCGATAACGCACCAGCTCCACTTCGCCGAGGTGCGCCACGTCGTGCGCACTGAACGGAAGAAGAAGGATGCGGTGCAGGATGTACTCGTAGTTTTCGAGTCCCAGCGGCTTCCAGGCCGTCATCGCCGGCAGCCGTTTGTCGAGCCAATCGGCATAACCGTGAAGCGCCCGCAAGGCGTCGCCCTTCGCTGCGATCAGCGCTTCGCGCTCCGTTGGCGTCATATCGCCGGCGAGCGTCATCAGGCTGTCGTTGAGAAGCGGATCGATGCTGCGCGCCGACTGGATCGCGAACTCGGCGTACAGCCGCACGGGCTGCGTCAGATTCTTCTTCCCCTGCTCGATCATCGCCGGCACTTTCCGCAGGCGGGCCGTCGCCGAGATCGCGCGATTGCGCGGTGTGTCGTAGTCCTTCTTCAGCAGCGAGAAGATCGCATTGCTCGCTTCGTCGACGTAGCCCGACGGATTCGATTGCTCGAGCTTGCGCACGCGACTCGCGAAGTCGGGCCCTTCGAGCTGCGCGCGAAAAAGAATCGCGTCGATCTGATCGTCCTTGCCCCACTTCGAGATATCGGCCGCACGAATCTGCTGCAGCAGTCGATGGACGTGCGCCGCGCGCCGCGAGACCGCCTCAGGCGAATAGTCGGTGATGCGATCGTCGTACGCGTGAAACCCCTGATCGCTCGCGAACACCGGGAATTCGCGCTTCTGCCACTCGTAGTACTCGTGAGCGGTGGTGCGAAGTGACTGCGGAGTCAACTGTGGCTGTATCGCCGTCGCGGCCATGATCAACGCAATTCCAATCATGGCGCAGAGTCTACTGCTTCTGATGCTGTGTCAGAGCGCCGCGCGGCGGCGCAGCGTCATGTCACCGCGATCAATGGCGCCTTGGCGAGAAGTCGCGCGATTGAACGCTAGGCGGGTGTAAGCCAAGAGCGGGCGTTCTTCGGCGGCGCTGATGAGAAGGGGCGCGCGCAGTTTGCCCGCGCGATGTCGATCAGCCCCGATGATGCCACGGCGCGCTCGCACTCCATCAACCTAGAGATGCTGACCGGCAATTACGAAGCGGCGGTTCGTCTGGCGAAAGAGTTGGGCAAGGGCATGGAAACATCCTGGGCGGAATACGTCCTTTCCCTGGCTCAAATGCACCTCGGCGACATCACGGCCGCCGAAAGGACCATCGAGGCCGCGGCAAGAAAATTTCCGGCCCACGTTCTGGTCCACTCCGCGAGCGCGATCCTGGCGGCACTCAAACCGTGACCCCGTATCCGCGTCGCGGGCAATCGAGCGCACGGTCCAGAATCAGAAGCGGTATGGACATTTTCACCACGCTCAGTCGATATCGCGTCCGCCCTTGCGATTCTCGGACGCACAGACGAGTCGATCGAGTGGCTGACCTCGGCGGTTCGCGGCGGTTTTCCCTGGCTGCCAGCGGTCGAGGGCGAGCCGTTTCTGGCGTCGATTCGCAGCGATCCTCGCTATGCCGATCTGGTCGCGGACCTGCGCCGGAGCCGCGAACATTTCGCCGGGGTGTACGACGAGCTTCGCGAAACGATCTCCACTCACTGACTACCAGTCGGTTTGTTTCGCCTCCTCCGGAATATCAAGAGGCTCGCGAGCGCCCCGGCAAACATTCCGAACGTAACGACAACAGCCGGGAAACACGACCCCAGCACTGATCCCGGACCGAAATAGAAATTGTGAAAGTGCGGCACGATTTCGTTTGGCCGCGCTTCGTACCACGCTGCATTGCGATAGTCGTCCCCGGAAGTTCCGAAGAGCTCGAGCGCCTGACGGTCTGCAGCGCGCCGCTCAATCTTGACGTGCCCGTACCAGGCATCTCCGGTGTTGTCGGCCTCGGCGCCGGCTGCGAGTTTCGAATTCAGGACTTCGTCCTTCAAAGCGGCCGGGACAATGAATGTTGCATCTGCGTGCTCGCGCAGAAATGTCTCGAGATTCTTTTGGTAGACGAGATGCGGATCCTTACCGTTGACAACCACCACTAGAGGGAACATGTCGGGCCGCAACAAAAAATGTGACGACGATCGCCACGAGGCCAGCGACGGACAGCATGATCACGGTGCGTGAAAAGTATCACGCGCGACGCATCAGTTGATCAGCACGCGGCGCAGGGTCATGTCGGCGCGGTCTTCCGTACGGACCGGGTCACTATCGATGTAGGCGCTGAGAACCTCGGCCGTCTTTCCGGTGATGAGAAGCGACTCGCCGGCTTTGTCGGCAAACACGTGGAGCTCGTTCGCCGCGGACCTTTCGATCGACAGCGGCGCGTTTGCCGAATTCTTCAGGAACAATTCCAGATCGCTGACACTGCTGCTCGTGACGCGCGCGAGGCACAGCAGGTCGTATTCGCTGCGCAAGAACGTTCGGACGATGTCAGGTGCGCCGGCCGTGTTATCGGGCGACCACTTGATCTGGTCTGCGAGAGCCGAGTTGCGGTAGATCACGCTGATTAGAACAGCGAGGATCGCGCAGCACATGCCACGGAACGGTGACCGTGATCACTACTTGTTACTTTTTATCAGAGCGCGCGTGTGGACTTTGACGAGCGCATTCTCGCGATCGATGCCGTGGCGCTTGTCGAGCACCGCCTGGCGGATGACTTTCATCATCGCGTCGAAATGATCGTCGGCGCGATCGAGCGCCTCGCGGACGTCTTCCAGCGCGTTCTGCATATTGAGGATCACTTCCACGCCGGCCAGGTTCACGCCGAGGTCGCGCGTCAGCGCCAGGATCATCTCGAGCTTGCGCACTTCGTCGATTCCGTACAGACGCGTGTTGCCGGAAGTGCGCGCCGGCTTGATGAGTCCTTCACGCTCGTATAGACGCAGGGTCTGCGGATGAATGTTGTACCTCTCGGCAATCACCGAGATCATCACGTACCCGTCTGCGCGTCTGCGCGGCATTGAAGTTAGGGACGCCGCCGAGGACGGCGGCGCCCCACTCAGATTTACTTGTTCTCGTCCACGACTTCTGCTTCGACGACATCATCTTTCGACGATCCGGACGATGGCGGCGTTTGCTGCTGCTGTTGCTGTTGCTGTTGCGCGCCCGGTCCGGCGTTCTGATACATCACTTCCGCGAGCTTATGCGACGCCTTGGTGAGGTTATCCGTTGCCGTCTTCATGTTGTCCACCCCACCCTGCTCCATCGCCTTTCGCGCTTCGCTGATGGCTGACTCGAGGTTGCTGACATCCGAGCCTGAGATCTTGTCGCGGTTATCGTTCAGCATCTTCTCGACGTTGTAGACGAGCGAGTCGAGCTGATTCTTGACTTCGATCTCTTCGCGGCGCGTCTTGTCTTCGGACGCATGCGACTCGGCATCCTTGACGAAGTTTTCGACTTCCGACTTCGACAGACCGGACGAGCTGGTGATTGTGATCTTCTGCTCCTTGCCGGTGCCGAGATCTTTTGCCGACACATTCAGGATGCCGTTGGCGTCGATGTCGAACGTGACATCGATCTTCGGCATGCCGCGCGGCGCGGGCGGAAGACCCTGCAGGTTGAATACGCCCAGCAGTTTGTTGTCACGCGCCATCTCACGCTCACCCTGGAGCACCTTGATCTCCACCGAGGTCTGATTATCAGCCGCGGTCGAGAAGGTCTCGGCTTTGCGCGTCGGGATCGTCGTGTTCCTCTCGATGAGCTTCGTCGCCACGCCGCCGAGGGTCTCGATGCCGAGAGATAGCGGAGTAACGTCGAGAAGCAACACGTCCTTGACGTCGCCGCCGAGAACGCCGCCCTGCACTGCCGCGCCGATCGCGACCACTTCATCGGGATTGACACCTTTGTGCGGCTCTTTCCCGCCGAAGTAATCCTGAACGAGCTTCTGAACCATCGGAATGCGCGTGGAACCACCGACCAGAACGACTTCGTCGATATCCTTCGGCTGCATGCCGGCGTCCGCGAGCGCCTGCTTCAGGGGACCCATCGTCTTCTGAAGGATGTCGCCGACGAGCTGCTCGAACTTCGCACGCGTCAACGTCATGGTGAGATGTTTCGGACCGGTCTGATCGGCCGTAATGAACGGCAGGTTGATGTCGGTCGACGCGGTCGAGGAGAGCTCGATCTTGGCTTTCTCGGCAGCTTCTTTCAACCGCTGCAGCGCCATCTTGTCTTTCGACAGATCGATGCCCTGGTCCTTCTTGAATTCGTCGATGATCCAGTCGATGAGGCGCTGATCGATGTTGTCGCCGCCAAGGTGCGTGTCACCGTTGGTCGACTTGACTTCGACAACGCCTTCGCCGACTTCGAGGATCGAGATGTCGAACGTGCCACCGCCGAAATCGTAGACGGCGATCGTCTCATCCTTTTTCTTATCGAGTCCGTACGCCAGAGCTGCGGCGGTCGGCTCGTTCACGAGGCGCTCGACTTTGAGACCGGCAATCTCGCCGGCATCCTTCGTCGCCTGACGCTGCGTGTCGTTAAAGTACGCAGGCACGGTGATGACCGCGCGCTCGACCTTTTCGCCGAGGTAGTCTTCGGCAGCTTGTTTCAGCTTCTGAAGAATCATCGCGGAGATCTCCGGCGGCGAGTAAAGCTTGCCCGAGATGTCGACGCGCACGTCTCCATTGGACGCCTTGGTGACTTTGTACGGCACCATCTTCATCTCTTCGGACACTTCTTCGAACTTGCGTCCCATGAAGCGCTTGATCGAGAAGACAGTGTTCTCGGGATTCGTCACCGCCTGGCGCTTGGCGACCTGGCCGACGAGGCGTTCACCGTTCTTGGTGAAGGCCACGACCGACGGGGTCAGACGGCTTCCTTCGGCGTTGACGATGACCTTGGGCTCGTTGCCTTCCATCACCGCTACGACCGAGTTCGTCGTCCCGAGGTCAATGCCAATAATCTTGGCCATAATATGTTCTCCTTAAACGACTTCAACAGATATGAGTCTGTTTCAGTCAACTTTCGCAACTATCGAAACCTGAGTGTACTATTGTTAAATTCCATTGTGAAAGCTGCAAGAGGTAAGCCTGGCAGCAGGAGATTAGGATTCCCTTACCGCAGCGATATCACCCAACGGCGCGTCGTGGCTGGGATGCATCGCTGACGAAGCGTTTCAGCGTCAACGCGTTGTTGACCGCGTACGCAGAGTCGTCATTGTCGAAGTAGACGTAAATCGCGTCGAGCTTGCGGCTCCAATCTTCGATGCGTTGTGCCCAACGCTCCAGCTGCGCATCGGAATAGCTCCCCTGATACTTGTTCTGCGTCGGCCCGTGGAGGCGGACGTACGTCCACTTCGCGGTGATCTCCATCGGCGCGTGATACCCAGCCAGCTCGTAGATGCAGAACGCAGCTTTGTACTTATGAAGAATCTCGTAGACCGAATCCGTCATCCACGATTGATTCCGCAACTCGAACGCATAACGAATTCCGCGCGGCAGTTTGCTGAGAAACTCCTCGAGCCGCTCGGCATTGACGTTCCAGTTTGGAGGAAGCTGCCAAAGGATCGGACCGAGCTTGCGGCCGAGCCGCTTCGCGCGCGGAATGAAGTTGACGATGCCGCGCTCCGCGTCCTTCAGTTTGATCCTGTGCGTCAGAAAACGGCTGCCTTTCAGGGCAAAAACGAAATTCGACGGAACCGATTTGCGCCAGGTGTCGAACGATGTCTCTTTCGGCAGGTGGTAGAAGGTGTTGTTGAGCTCCACGGTGTCGAAATCGCGGAGATAGTGCTGGAGCATCGCGGCCGGCTTGATGTCAGCCGGATAGTAACGGCCAACCCAGTGTTTGTAGTGCCAGCCCGAAGTTCCTATTCGAATCTGCGGCATAAAAA
The DNA here is from genome assembly GCA_030948915.1 of Acidobacteriota bacterium. Classification (GTDB taxonomy): domain Bacteria; phylum Acidobacteriota; class Thermoanaerobaculia; order Gp7-AA8; family Gp7-AA8; genus Gp7-AA10. The sequence goes on along the minus strand of JALYZI010000090.1, from coordinate 20,481 downwards.
AAGGCCGGGCCCGCAGCCCGGCCTCACAGGTAGGAGAAACTTACGGTTTGACGCTGGGCGTCGTCGTCGACGCCTTCGTGCTCGGAACGCTGGTCGCGTTCGAGACGATGATTTGTCCATTCGCACTCTGTTGAATCTTCAGCCCGGATGTCGCGGGGATTGAGCTGACTGCCGATGATTTCGTCGCGGTGCTCTTACTTGTGGATGCCGTCGCCTTCGCAGTCGTCGGGACCTTCGCCGAAGCAGCCGTGCCGGTCATGCCGCCGCTCGAAACTGCCGGCGCGAAGGCCGAGTTGCCCGAGATCGACGGGGATGTGGTCGCGGGCAAGAATGTGCCGCTGCCGGGCGTTGCGCCGACGTTGATCGAATTCGCGACCGCCATCGTGGATGCCGATCTCGCTCCGTTAGAAAGCGCCGCGGCGCCGGTCGTTGCGGTTGTTGCGGGGACAAGAGTCCCGCTCCCTGGGGTGGCGCCGACGCCAATGGTGCCTGCCACGGAGAGAGGCGCGCTGGCGGCAGTCGCGCCCGAAGTCGCTACTGTTGCGGAATTCGCGACTGCACCCATCGACCCGACTGTGTTCAGGAACAGCGCCTCGTCGGCCGCGACCGCGACGTCACCGCCGAGTGCCGGAACGCCAGAGGAGCTGACCGAGGCGTTGATTGTCGGCTGTGGGTTGACAGCAAGAGCGGGCGGATTGACCTGGCCGCCTGTCGCCGGAACAGCTCTCTGAACTCCTCCCGGATTGACCGTCCCGAGAACGCGGCCGCGGTAACCCTGTTGGGCGGCGGCTTCCGCCACAGCGTCCGTATTCGGCTGTGGCACACCTACGAACGAGCTCGCCATCGGCGGAATCCCTTTGGTTCCGGATGACGATCCAGGCGTGACGCTCTTGTTTGCAGCGCCGTAGCCCGGAGTCGTGATTGTGGGTTCGCCAATTCCGGGATATCGATTCGTAGTGCATCCAAACGCGGCGGCGACGGTCAATGCCAACGACGTCGCCGCAAGAAATTTGTTCGTCTTCATCTCGCGCATAAAAATCTCCTTCGGTTCATCGCAACTACGGTTATTTTTAGCAATAGGTATGCCCATTTACCGGCTCGTAAACATATGACTTTACAATGTGTTAGATGGGTCAGAAGAGGCCGGTTTGGAGGACGCTCCTGGCCGCGAAGTATCCGCACAGACCATGGACGCCGCCACCCGGCGGAGTGGAGCTCGAGCCGAGGAAAATACGGGGATTGGGGGTCGAGTAAGGGTTCAATTTCGGGAACGGCCGCGCGACAGTCTGCAACAGCGTGTACGCCCCGCCGCCGACATCGCCGCCGACGAGGTTCGGATTGTATTTTTCGAGCTGCGCCGAATTCATCGTGTGCCGCGCGAGAATGCGATCGCGAAAACCGGGCGCGAACCGTTCGATCTGTTTTTCAATTCGGTCCGTCATGTCGTCAGTCGAACCGTTCGGAACGTGGCAATAGCCCCACCCTGTGTGTTTTCCGGCCGGAGCGCGCGTCGGATCGAAGAGCGATTGCTGAGCGACCAGCACGAACGGGCGCTCGCTGTTTCGGCCGCGCCAGATTTCAGCCTCATGCCGCGCGATGTCTTCCATCGTGCCGCCGACGTGAACGGTCGCTGCTCGAGCACAGTCGTGTGCGCGCCATGGAATCGGTCCGTCGAGCGCCCAGTCGATCTTGAAGACGCCCGGTCCGTATTCAAAACGGCGGAGGCGACGCAGGTAACTCGATGGCAGCGCGTCAGGCGCGATCTCCGCGAGTTGCTTTGGCGTGACGTCGAAAATCACGACGCGACATTGCGGAACGTCGCGCATCGAACGCACAGGCGTCGATGTCCGGATCTCGCCCCCCAGCGATCGAAGCCGGGTTGCCAATGCGTCGACGATTCGCTGCGAGCCACCTTTCGGGAACGGCCAGCCTGTCGCGTGGCCACTGAGCGCGAAGGCCATCGCGAACGACGCCGTGCCGGCGGCTTCCAGAGGACGGATCGCGTGCGCGGCGCAACCCGCGAAAAGCGCACGCGTCGAATCTTCGTGAAATCGTTTGCCGAGACCGATTGCTGATCGAACAGCGTACGCGCCGAATCGCGCCAGGAGAATCGGATGCCTCGGAACGATGCGCATCGGCCTCAGGATTTCAGGAAAAAGTATGTCGCCGATGAACGGGAGAAAAAGGTCGCGATAGGCGCGGGCGTCGCGTCCGAGGCCGGCGCTTGTGGCATCGAGGGAGCGCTCGAGCATCGCGGCACGTCCGTTGTCGAGCGGATGCGCAATCGCGTAGGGCGGCTCGACCCATTCAACATCGAGCGGAAGAGATTGAAAGAATGTCGAAATAATCGCCATCGGGTGAATCGCAGAGCAGACGTCGTGATGAAATCCGGGCAGCGTCAGCTCGGCCGTGCGCGCTCCGCCTCCGATCGTCTCGCGTGCCTCGAGGACCAGGACTGAGCGGCCCGCCTGCGCGAGGACGATGCCGGCGGACAGACCATTCGGTCCCGCACCGACGATCACGGCATCGACGACGGTCACCCGGCCGTCATATCACACGTGCTGAGGAGGTACACATCGTTCATGCGATGTGCCACACTAACCGTCGTGCGGGGTTAGCTCAGCGGTAGAGCATCTGCCTTACACGCAGGGGGTCATCGGTTCGAATCCGATACCCCGCACCAAGCCCACCTCGTTTCGGATTTGACCGTCGCGATCCGAGCGTAGAACCACCCCGGCTGTTTTTCGCTGCGGGACGGTGTCATTGATGCTCGCGACCCGATTTGGTATGCCCCGTCGCGCCGCTGTCTGCCACGCCATGACACTCGATGCAACGTTCCGCACGTTCGCATTCTTGGTACGCTTCACGCAGAATGGCACTTAGTGCCGCTTCGGGCCGCTTGCGTCATCTTCGGAGAGCCCTGTCACGCAGGGGGGCACTGGTTCGAATCCCGCACTACCCGCCTGCGACAACCAAGCACGAAGTTCGCAAGAACGAGCAATCATGAAAAAGCTTGCGCTGATCGTTCTTGTCGCACTCATCCCATCGATGTCACGGGCACAGCAGCCGTCGAAGAGTGAAAAACCACCGACTGCCCCTCCTACGACCGCGAAGACATCATCTCAGGAGCCAACACCGCCCGAGGAAGGACAGATTGATACCCTCCCCGACCAGAACATTGATCCTCCAGAGACGGTGGCACCCTCTCCTTCCGACGTCAGCCAACAGCAGAAGGCGGTGGCATCCTTACGGACAGCGATACCGGCTGGCGCGCTCAGCCTCGCCGCGTCGCTCGGCAAGAACATTCTGGTGGTGCGAGTGAATGGCCGCGACGTGAGGACGTTTCCTGTTTCGGTCGGCCTGAAGGGCCATCCGACACCGCAGGGCCACTTCGGAATTCGTCACATCGTCTGGAACCCATCCTGGCATCCGCCCAAGGCGGCGTGGGCGAAGAACAAGAAGGCAGCAGGCCCGGGCAGTTCCGCCAACCCCATGAAGGTTGTGAAGATTTTCTTCCAGGAACCCGACTACTACATCCACGGCACCGATCACGAGAGCAAGCTGGGGGCGGCCGCCTCGCATGGTTGCATTCGGATGTCGCAAGACAGTGTTTACGAGCTTGGACGTCTGTTGCAGGAACGGGCAGGAGCGGAGCGCCAGGCGGCCTGGTATGCAAGGGTGATTAATGCTGGCCAGACAGCGAGCGTCATGTTGCCGAAGGCGGTCCCGATCGTCATCGGGTACTAGGTGTGCCCGATGTTCCCATCCTTCAAACGCAAGCAGCGCGTTCTTCTCCTCGACGACGATCCATCGATGCAACGACTCGTCTCCGCGCTGCTGGAGAGCGAAGGTTATCGTGTCGATGTGTTTCTCACCGGCCGCGATGCGATGCGCGCGATCGATCGCGACAACTACGACGTTCTCCTTCTCGATCTGATGATGCCGCACGAAGGAGGCATGACCGTCATTCGTGAGCTGCGCGAAAAAAAACCGGAGCTGCTGCATCGTAGTCTGATTCTCAGTGCATCCTCAAACTCGGTGATCAACTCCGTGAAAGGTGAGGTCGCGGGCGTCGTGACGAAGCCGTTTCAGTCGCCGGATCTCATCAATGCCGTCCGTGGTCTCGACAAGAATACAAAGTGATCTTCACGCATCTGCGCGATACGTTCGCGATCGTTCGGTTGCCGTCGCCGGAAGAGATACCGCGATGGGCCAGCGGCGAATTCGTTTCGATCACGCGAACTGCGGACGAGCTGTCGATCGTTTGCCGGGAGAGCGCAGTTCCGGCCGGCAACCAAGCCGACCGCGGATGGGAATGTCTCAAGGTGGAGGGGCCGATGCCGTTGACGACTGTCGGCGTCGCTGCCGATTTCACTGCCCTCCTTGCGAAGGCGGGCGTGAGCGTATTTCTGATCTCGACATTCGACACCGATTACGTACTGGTCAAAGGCGATGCGCTCGGACGCGCCGAAGACGCGCTGCGCGGCGGCGGGCACTCCGTTAGGCGACCTCTGTAGAATGTCCCGATGTCCGAGCGAGCCGCCGCGCGCGAAGTCTTCACATTTCAGCAGGTCGCGATGCGGCGATCGTTCGCCGACGACGTCCGCGACGGTCTGCAAAAGCCGCAGAAAGAGCTGCCGCCGTGGTACTTCTACGACTCGCTCGGCTCCGCGCTTTTCTCTGCGATCTGCGAGCTGCCCGAGTACACGATCACGCGGGCGGAGTCGGAAATCTTTCGGCGTCACAGCGCTGCAATCGCGCGCGCCTTTCGTTCGCCGGAACGCATCGTGGAGCTCGGCAGCGGTGACGCCCGCAAGACGCGGCAGCTGCTCGACGCGGTCATCGCGCGGCAACCGCGCCTGACGTTCGTTCCGATCGATGTCGACGGCGCTCTTCTCGAATCGACCGGACGCGATCTGCTCGTCCGTTTTCCGTCGCTGCGCGTCGACGCGATCTGCGCCGATTATCGCGACATCGCATCTCTGATCACGCCCGGCCCTCCGACCGTCGTCCTGTTCATCGGCTCGAGCATCGGCAATCTAGATCCGGATGCCGCAGCCGCCACGCTGGGCGAAATCCGGCGCATCCTCGGCCGCGGGGATTCGCTGTTTCTCGGCGCCGATCTGCAGAAGCCAAAAGAAGTCGTCGAGCCGGCGTACAACGATGCCCTCGGCGTCACGGCGGCGTTCAATCTGAACCTTCTCGCGCGTATCAATCGCGAGCTCGGCGGGCATTTCGACTTATCGAAATTCGCGCATCGCGCCTTTCTCAATGAAGAGAAGAGCCGGATCGAGATGCATTGCATCAGTCTGCAGCGGCAGAGCGTGCCCATCGACGGTTTGCAGCTGCAGGTCAGCATGGAAAAATCGGAGACGATCCATACCGAGAATTCGTATAAGTACGCGGAGTCGGACCTGGAGCTGCTCGCGCGCGACGCCGGGTTTGAGGTCGAGGAGAGATGGAGCGATTCCGCAAGCGGCTTCGTCGACCTGCTGATGGTGGCCAGGTAAGAAATGCCCGGCGCGGGTTTGGGGTTCCGTTGGTATCATTCCTCCCCTTGTGCCGGGGTAGCTCAGATGGTTAGAGCACCAGATTGTGGATCTGGGGGTCGCCGGTTCGAAACCGGCCCCCGGTACCAACCATAGCGTTTGCCCGACACCGTCCAGCCTCGCCTTTCCCGCGGACTTCGCGATCTTCTGCCCGACCAGATGCTGGCGCGGCAGGCGATGGTCGACACCATCCGCCGCGTCTACGAGCTGTACGGATTCGTGCCGCTCAGCACGCCGGCGATCGAATACCTCGACGTGCTGTCTGGAAGCGCGGGGCAGGAAACGCAGCAGTCGATTTTTCGCGTGACGAATCCGGAGCGCGAAGAGCTCGGTCTGCGATTCGATCTGACAGTTCCGCTGGCGCGGGTGATCGCGCAGTACGCCGATCTGCCGCGGCCGTTTCGCCGCTACCAGGTTTCATCGGTCTGGCGCGCGGACAAGCCGGACAAAGGCAGGTTCCGCGAGTTCACGCAGTTCGATCTCGATTCCGTCGGAACGGAGTCGGAGATCGCCGACACCGAGATCATCGCGGGAATGTGCGACACGCTTTCGGCGCTGAAGATCGAGCGGTACCTCGTCCGCTTTTCGAGCCGCACGGTTCTCAATCTGCTTCTCGGTTTCGCCGGCATTCCGCAGCAGCAGTCTGCCGACGTCTTCCGCGTGCTCGACAAGCTGGACAAAGCGGGAATCGAAAAGGTCCGCCTCGAGCTGACGGCGGGTTACAAAGACGAATCGGGCGATTTCATCCGCGGGCTCGGCCTGACGCACGATCAAGTCGATCGCATCGAAAAATTTCTCGCAATCAAGGCCGATTCGCGCAATGAAGTCCTCGGCAAAGTCCGCGAGCTTTTCGGAACGTCCGCGGAGATCGACGCTGTCGCGCGCATCTCCGATCACCTCTATGCTCTGGGTTACGGCGACGACCGCGTTGCGCTCGATCTCTCCATTGCGCGTGGACTCGCGTACTACACCGGCCCGGTCTTCGAGGCGGTCCTCCTGGACGCGCCGCAATTCGGGTCGGTGTTCGGCGGCGGGCGCTACGACAATCTCGTCATGCGTTTTCTCGGCGAGCGGATTCCGGCCGTCGGCGCGTCGATCGGCGTCGATCGCCTCCTGGCCGCCCTCACCTTCCTCGGCAAAATCGGCAAAGCGAAAGCGACCGCGCGCGTGCTCATCACGAACATGGATCCCGCGCTTGCCGGCGATTACCTGCAGATGACGTGGGAGCTGCGCCGCGCCGGAATCCCGACTGAGCTTTACATCGGAACTGCGAAGGGCCCCGGCAAGCAGCTGAAGTACGCTGATCAATACGAGATCCCGCTCGCGATCCTGTACGGCACCAATGAGAAATCGCAGGGAGTCGTGACGGTCAAGGACATGTCTGTCGGACGCGAGAAGACAAAGGCCATCGGCGATCGGAAAGAATGGATCGCAGCGCGCCCGGGGCAAACGACGATCCCGCGCGCGCAACTGGTCGACGGCATCCGCAAGCTCCTCGCGGAGATCGAGCACGTATGAACATCCAACTCGATGGCCATTCCCTGACCATTGAGCAACTCGAGCAGATCGCTCGGATTCCGACGGTACGCGTCACGCGCGACCCCGCGACCGACGCGCTGGTCGCGAAGAGCGAAGCGCTCATCGCAGAAATCGTGACAAATTATCGTAATGCTTTTTCAAGCGGTGAGGCGCCGGCGACCGAATACGGCGTGACGACCGGCTTCGGTGAGTTCAAAGACAAGCGCATCGCGCCCGAAGATCTGGAGCAACTACAGCGCAACGTGCTGTTGTCGCACGCTGTCGGGGTGAGTGGCGACGGCGGCTATTTCGACGCCGAGGTGGTGCGGGCCGCCCTGGTGACGCGACTCAATGCGTTTCTGCAGGGCCACTCCGGCGTGCGCCGCAAGATGGTCGAGATCGTCGAGGCGATGATCAATCGAGGAGTCGTCCCGCTCGTTCCATTGAAGGGTTCTGTCGGAGCGAGCGGCGATCTCTGTCCGCTGGCTCACACGTTCGCGACGCTCCTCGGTGTCGGACAATTTTCGTTCGAAGGAAAAGTTCGAGAAGCATCCGAGCTTCCCGGCATCCTCGGTTTCAAAGCCGAGGAGATGAAGCCGACGTTCAAGGAAGGGCTGGCGCTCGTCAACGGCGTCAATTACTCCGCCGGAATGCTCGCCCTCGGCGTCTACGACGGGCAGCATCTCGCGAACGTCGCCGATATCGCTGCCACGATGACGCTGGAGGCGATGTGCGGCTGCACGCGCGCGCTCGACGTCAAAGTCCACGAGGCACGCGGACATGCGGGCCAGATCTTCAGCGCCGCGCGCATGCGCGAGCTGATCGAAGGAAGCCGGCTGGTCGAGAGCGCCGGCGCCGTGCAGGATCCGTATTCGCTGCGCTGCGCTCCGCAGGTCCACGGCGCGAGCATCGACGCACTCGCTTTCGGACGCACGGCCGCAGAGCGCGAGATCAACGCCGCGACCGACAATCCGCTGTTTTTTCCGGACGACAGCGAGCCATTCGATCTGACGTTTCGCGCCAACTGGCCGGATTCTTATCGAGGAGATCATCGCCTCGCCTACTCCGCCGGCAATTTTCACGGACAGCCGATCGCAATCGCGGCCGACCTTCTGGCCATCGCGATGGCGGAACTCGCGAATATTTCGGAACGCCGGATTCAAATGCTTCTCGACGGCAATCACAATCGCGGTCTGCCGCGAAATCTCACCAGCGAACCGGGCGTCAACTCCGGACTCATGATCGCGCAGTACACAGCCGCGTCGCTCGTGTCCGAGAACAAAGTCCTTTGCCATCCGGCGTCGGTCGATTCGATCCCGACATCATCGAACACCGAGGACCACGTCTCGATGTCGACGCACGCGGCGCGCAAGATGCGGACGGTGCTGCGCAACGCCGAGTACGTGATCGCGATCGAGTTGATGGTCGTGGCGCAGGCGCTCGACTGGCGCGTCGGAATGTCCGTTTCGCCGATCGGACCGCGCCGCGAGATGTCGCTCGCCGAAGCCGACGAGCAGGCCCGCAAATTCGAATCGATCGATCCGAAGAAGGTTGCCGGCGGCATCGCGCCGAAACTGCGGGAGACCTACAAAGGCATCCGCAAAGTCTCGCCGCCCGTGACGCGCGATCGTGCCCTCAGCGACGACGTCCGCCGGGTTCACGAATCATTCTTCAATGTTGGAACGCGTACGAGACTTTGAAGAATGCCGCGCGATTCTGCGGTTCGAACCTCGCCTCTTCCGTGACGCCGCGCAGATCGCCGTAGCCCAGGTAGAGCAGCGTCTGCCAGTTCAGCTTGTACGCAAAGAGAATCTGTGACGCCAGCGATCCTCCGTGCTGATCCACGTTGAAGGTGTAGAGATCGCGGTTGCTGTTGTTGCGCTGGTTCTGAATGATCGTGCGCAGGAACATCTTCGAGTTGAATGTGTAAGTCGCCCGCAACCGCTCGAATTGCGACGTGAAGAGGCGGTGATCGTCGCCGTTCGCGCCGGGGACGGTCAACCACTCGACGCCCGTGCTGAAATTCAGCTGCAGATGATTCGTCGGCCGAATCGTGGCGAACGGGCTGATGTTCGCGCCGCGCCCAAGACGCTGATTCGCGAAGTCGACGTTCTGACCGAACCATCCGTCCGCTCCGACCTGTGTGACCAGCTTATTGATCGAGAGCGACTCGCTGAAGCGCAGCTGGTGGGTCTGGAAAAGCTTATTGCCCGCACGGGTGGTTTCATACGCGTAGCGCCACCGACTGAAGGACTGGAACTTTCCGTCCGATCCGAAGCCGAATGACAACAGTCGATACAGCTCTCCGCCATTCTGCAGCGAGTCGTACTCACTCATCGCGAAGAGCCGCACGCGGCTGAAGAAGCCGTTCTTCGGGTGAAAGGTCCGTCCGAGCTCGGTGTAGTTCTCGCGGTAACCGACCTGCGGCACGAAGCCGTTGTCGGCGCGGAACTTGTCGCCGTAGTCCTTCCCCTCGATGAAGTAGTCCCATGCGCGCGAGCTGTAGCTGTACCAGAGATACACGGCATTCGACTTCAGTTTCTGTCCGGTCCATTCGCGGACGAGGTCGGGACGATTCGGCGTCGCCGAGTCGCTGACGAGGTACTGACCGGTCAGTGTGTGATGATCGTTCTTGAACTGAAAATCCGGGCCGAAGACGCGGTTGTGCGCGGCGCCCTGCGTCTCGCGGTCGCTGGCCAGGAAGCTCGCGAACGATTTTCCGAAGTCGTGGCGCACGCGCCCGATGAAGACCTTCGACGACGACGCCTGATTGGCAAAATTGGAACCGAGCGGTGAGGGGATCACGACCAGCCCGCCGCCACGATCCTGGCCGACGAGCACCGTGTAAGCGTTATTGCCAAGTTTGCCTGTCGTTCTGAGGCCCAAGCGCGGCGACGTGATCGTGCGCGTGTACACCGCCTGGATTGGCGTGTTGAAAAGTTCGCTGCCCTCGAGGAAGAACGGACGGCGCTCCGAAAAGAAAATCGCGAAGCGTTGATTCGTGGAGATGACGGCGGAGTCGGACTCGATCTGCGAGAAGTCCGGATTGACCGTCGCGTCGACCGCCGTGTCGTTGTTGGGCGTCCACTTCAAGTCGACGCCGCCATTCTTCTTCACCGGCCGCGTGACGATCTCGCTGCCCAGGCCATCACGCGCCTCGCCGATGGACTGGGCGCTCACGTAGGGCGCCGTCACGAGATGACCGGCAGGCGGCAGATCCTTCAGGCCGACGAGTTTTCTCTCGTTGCAGATGAAACAGTTCTGTCCGCGGGGAATGGTGTTCGCGAACATCTGATAACGGCGATCACGCGGCCAGTTGCGATACAGCATGATGCCCCACTCCGGCGCGGAGCCTTTGTAGCGCAGTGACGAAAAGGGAATTCGAATCTCCAGCGTCCAGCCGGTCGATGTGATCTTCGTTGCCGAATCCCAGAAAAAATCGGGAGAGTTGTCTTCGTTCCCGGTCGTATCGTCACTGACGGCGTCGTACTGGATGTTGCTTGGATTGACGAGAAAGAGGATGGCGGTCTTGCCGTCGTTGCGCGTATCCAGAATCACGCCGGCGTAATCATCGGTGTTGCCGCCGATGTGATCGCGATCGTTGAAGGGACCCTGGATCTTCGCAGGCTGTGGATCGAGAAACTCGAAGGCGGCGTAGAAGAAGTGATCGTCGTACGTCAGCCAGCCGATGCTTTTGACCTTCGGCTCGGCGTTTTCGCCGGGATTGGTCTCCCACCACTGCTCGAGCTTCGTGGCGGTTGCCCAGCCGGGGTCGCCCAGGTTGCCATCGATCGTGATGGGGCCGGTTGCTTTCGTAATTTGAATCGGTGGACCGGCCGCAAAGGCAGACGTGGCGGTCAGCGCGAAGAGGACGCAGAGCAGCTTTCGCATCGCAACCCAATACGATGCGAAATCAAAAAGGTTAGTCACTTTTCGCATGATACGAATCTTTTCGTAATACTCAACGAAAAGTTTCGTAGAATGACAGTGAGCGCCGGCATTCCGACGGCGCGGGCTCAAAGCCCGCGTGACCGGCCGGCTCCGTCACTTCAGGCTGCTTTTTTCGCGGCCGCGGTCTGCTGCGGCTCCGAGAAGAGGGCGAGCGCCTTTTCGAGGATCAGATCCTGTTTCGGCGTCTTGTCCTTCGCATCGCGATCGCGGAGCGCCTGGGCCGTCAGATCGACGACGACATCGGGTTTGACGCCGCCATCCTTGATTGGCTTGAGATCGGGATAGGTGTAGTGGCCGACCGTCATGAAGACGCCGCCGCCGCTGGGCAGCGGGATGAACTTCTGCACGATCGATTTGCCGTACGTCGTGACGCCGACGACCTTCCCCCGCCCATTCCCCCGAATCGCCGCCGCAAACACCTCGGCGCCCCCCGCGGTCGAATTGTCGGTGAGCACTTCGAGGGCGCCGTCGTAATCGGTGGCGCGGTCAGCCTGCCATCGCTTCGCATCGAGATGCCGTCCCTCGACTGAGGTGATGAGACCGCTCGTCAACAGCTCGTCGGCGGCAGTGATCGCCTCGTCAACGTCGCCGGCGGCATTACCGCGGACGTCGATGATGAGTTTTCTGTTCCCGTTCTTCCGTGCATTCTCGAGCGCAGTTTTCAACTGCTCGGCGCTGCCCTTCTCAAAGAACGGAATCTTCAAGTACGCAACATTACCGAACTGCTGCGAGGTGATCGAAAGCGGATGGAAATTCGCCTGCTGGATCGTGACGGCGTCGCGCTTCGTTTGCCCGCCGCGCAGAATCTGCAACGCCACCGTCTTCCCGCTTCGAAGGAGATTGCGGATTTGCCAGACTGCGAGCTTCTGCGTCGGGCGCCCATCGATCTTCTCGATGAAATCGCCGCGCTCGAGGCCGGCCTTGGCAGCCGGCGATCCAGGAACGGCAGCGATGACGTATGCGTAGCCGAACCGCTTCGTGACCACGACGCCGATGCCGTTGTCGTCTGTGTCCACAAACGTCTTGTAGGCCGCCATCTGCGTAGGCGAAACGTAGTAGCTGAACTCATCGATCGCGTCGGTGACGCCGGAGAACGCGCCGTCCAGCAACTGATCCGACGGAACGGCTTCGACATAGTTGTTTCGCACCAGATCGAACACTTCCGTGAAGATGCTCAGGTAGCGGAACACGTTGTTGCGCTGCGTGGCCTGACCGAACAGCGCGCCGCCGATCAGGGAAAACAGAAACGCCACCGAAACCAACAGAAAGACCGTTTTCTTTTTGCTCATCAGCGCAACCATTTCTGCGGATCTTCCGGCTTGTTGTCCTGCCGGATCTCAAAATAGAGGTAACCGTCGCGGGCTTCTTCCGCTTCGCCCACTCCTGCAATCGTTTGTCCAGCTGTAACGTGATCTCCGACCGCAGCTGCCGGCGCCTTGAGGTTGCCGTATAGCGAGAAAACGCGATTCCCGTGGTCGAGGATCATCAGGTTACCGTATCCCTTGAACCATTGCGAAAATAGAACTGTTCCCGGGAAGACGGCGTGCACATCGGCCCCTGCCGGAGCGGCGATCTTCAAGCCGTTGTTGAACGTGATCGTCGAGAACTTCGGATCCACCTGTTTGCCGAAAGTTTCGACGACTTTTCCCTCGACCGGCCATCCCAGGGCACCCTGCACCGTGCGGATGTCTTCCTGGAAAGTCGCGCCGGCGCTCTGACGCGAAAGGACGTCGATCAGATGCTCGAGCCGCTTCGCTTTTTCCTCGAGCGTCGCGATCTGCTCTTCCGACTTCGATCCCTCGCGCCTGAGCGACGCGACCAGATGTTCCTTGCGCGCGTAGGTCGCAGCGACGGCCTGCTGCCGCTGCTGAATGACCTGCCGCGCCTCCACGATTTTCTTCTGGCGCCCGGCCATCTCGGCGTAGCGCGAACGCAGTTGTTGTCGCTCGAAATTGAAACGCGTGATCGCGCGCGCATCGCGAGATGCGAGGTACGTCAGCATGGACATGGCTTCGATCGGATCGCGGCGCTCATCGATCGACAGAAGCAGCCGCACGTAACTGAGACGGCCCAGACGATAAAGCGATACCAGACGGCTGCGGAGAAAATCGCGCTGCTGCGCAACGTGCTGCGCAACGGAGTCGATCTGAGACTGCAAATCGCGCTGCTGCCGTTCGAGATCGGACTCCACTCGCATCGCGATCTCGACTTCCCGCGTGCGGATATCGAGCTCGATGCTGACCTCCTCCAGCTCCTGCTCGGCGGTCTTCGTCTTCGAGCGAACTTCGTCGAGACGGTTGCGGAGCTTCGCGATGTCGGCACGGATGCGATCGAGATCGGGATTCTGCGGGGCAGGCACTCCCGCCTGCGCAAGCAGGAGCACAGACAAGAGCGTCTGTGCCACAAAAAAGCTACCGGCCCGTGTAGTCGCGCAAGGCATGCCTGGCAGCCTCCTGCTGCGCCTCCTTCTTCGATGTGCCTTCGCCGCGCGCGAGGTGACTTCCGACTTTCACTTCGACGATGAAGCGCTTCTCGTGATCGGGCCCGACTTCCTCGATGACGTTGTACTCCGGAAGCTGCAGACCCTTTCCCTGCGCGAGCTCCTGCAGCGCGGTCTTGTAGTCATGAAAGAGGAGATCGTCTTCATTGATCGTCTCGAGATCGCGCTTGAACGATGTTTCGATGAGGCGCCGCGCGGGCTCGATGCCGCCGTCGAGATAGATCGCGGCGATCATGGCCTCGAAAACGTTGGCCAGAAGCGATTCCTTTTTGCGCCCACCCGACTTCTCTTCTCCGACGCCGAGGTAGATGGCGTCGCCCATCCCGTAGTTGCGAGCCTTCACGGCGAGACTGGTGGCGCTGACCAGATACGCCTTGATCTTCGAGAGCGCGCCTTCGTCGAGCGTCGGGAAGCGCTGAAAGAGCAGATCGCCGATCACGAAGCCGAGCACCGAGTCACCGAGGAATTCGAAAGTCTCGTTGTCCTGAACGCCGTCCTGCCGGGCCTCGTGGGAGTACGATTTGTGTGAGAGTGCGCGGGTGAGAAGATCGCGGCGCTGGAATTGGTAACCCAGACGCTCTTCAAATTCCGACAGGTCGCGCTGCAATCTATAGAAGTATGCACGATTGTCGCTACGGCAGCACTGTCAGGGCCTGCTTCGCCGCCGCGATGTCGGCCGCATAGCGCTCGGCCGGCGCCGTCTTGATGAAACGCGTCAACGCCGCTCTGGCCTCGGCCGCATTCCCCCTCCGGCCTTCGATGCGGCCAATGTTCAGCAGCGCGTCGTATTGCCGCGAATCGTTGTCGACTGCTCGCTTCCACGCGTCGACTGCGCGGGTGAAATCGCCCTGCCGCGCGAAAACGACGCCCATCGCGTTGAGCGCCAGCGGCAATCGCGGATTGAGCTCCAGCGCGCGCGACAAATATTGCTGCGCCGACTGCACATCATCGCGACGCAGCGCGACGATGCCGAGGTTCTGCAGCGCCGGCGCGTTGTTGGGATCGCTCTGCAGCACGCGCTGAAACTGCTCATTGGCCGCGTCGATTTTTCCTTGATCGGCGAGCGCGATTCCGTAGGCATTCAAGACATCGGGATCGTTGCCCTGCGCCAGAGGCGCAAGGATCTTCACCGCTTCGTCGGCCTTCCCGCTTTCGGTCAGCAGAAGGCCGAGATGCACGCGAATGCTCTCGGTCTGGCCGCCGGAGCGAATGGCTTCACGAAGATTCGCGATGGCCTCGCCGATCTGCTCGCGTTGTTGCAGCACGAATGCGAGAAGCTCGCGCCCCGCCGACATCTGCGGCCGGGCCGCCACGACTTCACGGGCGAGCGCGAGCGCGCGGTCGACATCGTGCTTCTCGTACGCTTTGATCACCTGATGCATCTTGTTGTCGATCGCGACCAGATTCTTCGGATCGTCCGCGGCGGAGTACGTTTTCTTTGCGGCTGACGAACCTGCGATGTATCCGAGACTGCGAAGTTGCGCGGCTTCTTCGGCGGAGATAGCGCGATTGGGCGCGGGGGCCGCAGCATGAAACGATCCCAGAACGCCGCGCGCCTCTTCGACATCGCGGCGGCGCTCCTCGCGCAGGTTGTTCAATTCGCGCGGGTCTTTCGGCAGGTCGTACAGCTCCGCGATCGGAAGATCGATGTACTTTTCGCTTCCATGAATGACGCCGGTCAGCGGTGCCCATCCTCGATTGATCGAGACCGAAAGCGACTCAAAGTACGAATCGCGTTTTGCATTTCCAAACAGTGATGCGCCCGGAAGCGCAGCCGGTTTTGCGATGCCGGCACGATCGAGAATTGTCGGCACGATATCGATGTGACGGACGTAGGACGCCTCGACGCGGTGCGCCACGCCGGGCTGCCAGATGATCAGCGGAATCTTGAGCGTCGACTCGTATGCGAAGAGGCCGTGCGTCAACTCCCCATGATCGCCGAGCGCTTCACCGTGGTCCGCGGTCACGATCAGCAGCGTGTTCTTGCCGAGCAGCGGCGGCATTGCTTTGCCGAGTGCATCGTCGACATACGCGATCTCGCCGAGGTAAGGATCGGCGGCGTATTGCGAAGCGAAGGGTTCGGGTGGCTGGTAGGGAGCGTGCGGATCGTACAGGTGGACCCACAGGAATCGTTTCTTTCCCTCATTCGACTTCCACCATCGCGTCGCGGCATCGAGAACTGCAGTTGCCGGACGTTCCTGAATCACGAAGTCGAGCGACGTCTGTCCTTTTCCGTAGTTGTCATCGTAGACGTCGAATCCCTGGTTCAAACCGAATCGCGAGTCGAGCGGTAGTGCTCCGATGAACGCGCCGGTCGTGTAGCCGTCAGGCCGCAGCATCGTCGCGACGGTCTGATATTTCGGATCGAGTTTGAATCCGGCGTTGTCGCGCACGCCATGCTGATATGGATAAAGTCCGGTGATGATGTTTGTGTGCGACGGCAGCGTCACGACGTTGTGCGCGTGCGCATTCGTAAACACGATCCCCTCGGATGCGATCCGATCGAGAAACGGAGTCTTGACGCGCGTGTTGCCGGCGAAGCCAAGCGAGTCGGCGCGCAGCGTGTCGATCGTGATCAGGATGATGGCGGCCGGCTTATCCGCGACGACCGCCGTTTCTTTGTGGCAGCTCAGTAGGACGAGAGATAGCAGAACGAACGCGAAGGTCCTGAGTCCTGAGTCCTGAGTCCTGAGATCGTGCTGCATGGACTCAGGACTCAGGACACAGGACTCAGGACCTTCTTTTGTCATCCCCGGAAGAGCGCCTGCAATTGCCGGTCGTTCGGATACTTGCTGAGCCCACGCGCTGCCCAGAAGCGAGCGCCATTGCGATCGCCGATGATCTTGAGCGTTTCGGAAATGGCGACATACGAGGGGGGCGTCGGCGCGGCTTTCTCGAGTGAAAAGATCAACTGCGTCGCCTCGGTGTTCTTTCCTTCGGTGGCATAGAGCAGGATCAGATTCTTGTATGGCCGCGGCTCACTCGGATATTTCTCGATCTCGGTGCGGAACGCCTGCTCGGCCTCGTCCGCCCGGCCGAGACGCGCGAGCGCGTCGCCGCGGAAGAAGTTGAGCATCGGGGTCGCGTGACGATGTTTGGATTCTGAGATCGCCGAGGCCTGATCAAAGTACTGCAGCGCCTCTTCAAACTTCCCCTGACCTTGCGCGATCTGACCGAGCAGCATGAGCGCATACGGACGATCGCGTTTCGGCCCGACGACGGCGTTCGCCTCCGCGGTCGCGCGCGCGAAGTCCTTGCGATCCAGCGCGATCTGCGCGAGGAATTGATGCGCCTCGACCGGCATGTCGTTCATCGCGAGCTTCGCATGTTTCTCCGCTTCATCGAGCCTGTTCAGTTGCAGCGACATGTTCGCGATCATCAGCGCCAGTTGCGTCGAGGTCGGCGAAAGGCGCAGGCCACGCTTCGTCATGGCGATCGCTTCATCGAGGCGTCCGAGTTTCTCGAGCGTTCGCGCCTCGAGCGACACGATGTCGAGCATGTTCGGATTCTCGCGGATCAACTCAGACAGAGCGACATTGGCGTCTTCGTAACGCTTCTCCTGAAAAGCGAGGAATCCTTTTTTGATTTTTCCGGACGAGCCGATGTGATCCTTGGGATCGGGAAGCTCGGCATTCGGCGCAGTGGAAACTGTCGATCCGATGTAGCCCAACGCCGCGAGTTGCTGCGCCTGCTCCGGGTTGATCGCCTTCGGCGCCTCGGCTCCTTTGATGTACGGCGCGATCGCATTTCGCAACGCGACGTAAGTCCGTCGATTGTCCTGGATCACATTTTTCTTTTCCGCAGGATCGCTGCCGAGATCGTACAGCTCCGGCTTCGGAGCCTGAATGTAATGGTTCGAGCTGGAGATCATCGAATGCAGGTCGCTCCATCCGAAATGAAATCGCGGATAGTACGTCTCGCTGTAGATCGGACGGTCCGCTTTCGTGTCGCCGCGCAGTGTCGCAATCAACGAACGACCCTCTGCCGGGCGGTTCAGAATCGTCGGAAAGACATCGATGAGCTGCACAGGAGTCGCAACACTCTTTCCCCGTTCGCGCGACTTGGGCAGCTTGACCATCAGCGGCACCTGCAACGTCTCGCGATAGAGAAGTACGCCATGTTCGTCTTCGCCGTGGTCGCCGAGGCCTTCGCCGTGATCGGAGACGAGAATGATCGTTGCGCGATCGTAGATGCCCTCTGCGCGCAGGTAATCGAGGAAACGGCCGATGACGGCATCGGCGGCGGCAACGTCGCCGTCGTACGACTGTCCATATTTCGATTTGAACGGCTCGGGCGGATCGTAAGGCGAGTGCGGCTCGTAAATGTGGAAGAAGAAGAAGAATGGCTTCGACTTGTGCTCGCCGATCCATTTCTGTGCGACCTCGCGCGTCTCATCGCCGGCCCGCTGCGCGCGCCCCATGCTGAGGAACGAGGGATCGATGTCGACCTCATCGTCCCAGAAATCGAATCCGCGTTTGATTCCCGATTCGCCTCGCAGAACGATGGCCGAGACTGCGCCGCCGGTTGCGTATCCGTTTGACTTCAACTCGCCCGCGAGCGTTTTCACTTTCGGATTGAGTGAATATCCGATGTTGTCGCGAATGCCATGCTCCGACGGAAGGAGGCCGGTGAAGAGACTCGCGTGCGAGACCAGGGTCAGCGGGGCGTGCGAATAGGCGTGCTCGTAAAGGATGGAATCGGCGCGAAAACCGTCGAGCGCCGGCGTTTCGATTCGCGTGTAACCGTATGCCGGCAGATGATCCGATCGCAGCGTATCGATCGAGATCAGGATGATCGGAGTGCCTTTCGCGTCGATCAAATGCTCCGGAACGCGACGGCACGCTCCGGCAATCAACACAACCGCCAGGAGGGCGATTTTCAGAGAACGCACTGAGGGCATGGAACGGCGCACGACGTATCCATTATTCTGCCAGAAGTGACTCCGCTCTTTTTCGTGCTGGTCGTGGCCGGGATCTCGTTTCTTGCCGGATTTCTCGGATCGCTCCTCGGTCTCGGCGGCGGGATGATTGTCATTCCGGCGCTCACGCTGATGTTGCACGTCGACATCCGGCTTGCGATCGGCGCATCGATCATCTCGGTCATCGCGACTTCCAGCGGCGCGGCGGCCGCGTACGTGCGTGACCGTTTGGCAAACTTGCGCGTCGCGATGTTCCTGGAGCTCGGTACGACCACCGGCGCGATCATCGGCGCCTATCTCGCCGGCATTGTCCATCCGCGATTGCTCTTCATCCTCTTCGGCGTAATCCTCGCCTACTCCGCGCTCGCAATGCTGCGCGGGCGTCGCCTTACCGAAGAGCAAACCGAAATCGGAGCATTCACGCGTCACCTGAAACTGAGCGGATCGTATTTCGATGATGCCGCCGGAATCGAAATCGCCTACGAACCCGTCCGCGCGCGCCTCGGTTTGCTGCTGATGCTGATTGCCGGAACGGTCAGCGGACTCCTGGGAATCGGATCGGGCGCACTCAAAGTTCCGGCGATGGATCTCGCGATGGAGCTTCCGATCAAAGTCTCGGCGGCGACGAGCAACTTCATGATCGGAGTGACCGCCGCGGCCAGCGCGGGCGTTTACTTCGCACGCGGCCAGATCGATCCATTCATCACCGCGCCGGTCGCCCTCGGCGTCCTGGCAGGCGCGCTCGTCGGCTCGTACACGATGGGAAGAATCGGAAGCCGGGCGGTCCGCATCATCTTCGTGATCGTGCTGGTTCTGATTTCCGTGCAGATGTTGCTGAAGGGAATTCACGGTTGAAAGATCCCGACATCGCGATCTCGTGGCTTCTGCGCATCGGTGTGCTGCTCAGCGCAGGGCTCATCACGGTCGGGATGATGCTCCATCTGGCCGGCGGCAGCGGCCGTATGATCATCATTGCGGGGCTGATCGTCCTGATCGCGACGCCTGTTGCCCGCGTGGTGTTCTCGATTTTCATTTTCATGCGTGAAGGCGATCGGCTCTATGTCGCAATCACGAGCGCCGTGCTGCTCATCCTGCTCTTCGGATTCGCGATCGGCGCGGCGAGCGGCGGATGAACGAACTTACTTGATCGACTTCAAGTATTCCCTCGCGTCCTTGGCCTCGCTGCTGTCCGGCGCGAGCGCGATGACTTTCTCCAGATCGGGTTTCGCCTGCTTCGCTTTCCCCATCTGGATTGCAGCCAGGCCGCGATAGTAGTACCCCTCGTAGCGGTTCGCGTCGAGCGTAATGGCTCTCGAGAAGTACTCCGTGGCGGCATTCGGCTGCTTCTTGTTCATCAGAGCGATGCCGGTATTGAGAAGCGAGTCGAGATTCAGCGACGTCGGGGGCAGTGAGTCGATCAACTGCTTCCCCTTCTCGAGCTGTCCGTCTTCGAGCAGCATGTTTGCGAGAAGAACGGCCGCCTGGGTGTTGGTCGGCTCGGCTTTGTAAGCTTCGTCGAGAAGCACGATCGCCTTCTTGACCTGGCCGCTGCCGTAGTACGCGCGAGCGAGCGCAAACTTGAGAGAGAGGTTCGCGGAAAGCGTCGGATATGCCTTCTCGTACTCCGTGATGGCTTCCTTGTACTTCTGTTCATTGAGCAGCTTGTTGCCGGTCTCGACCGCGTCGGCGATGTCCTTGCTGACCGCGACTCCACCGATCTTCACTTCCTCGTGCGCCGGTTCTGCTGCCGCGGCCACGGGCTGCGGAGCGGCTACCGGCTCCATCTCGATCTTCATCGGAGGCAAACGCTGGCCTTCGTTGAGTCCCGTGCTCACCTGTCGCAGGTCGTAGCCGGGCGCTTCGATGTCGATGTTCCAGCCCCCGGCGCCGAGACCGAGGACCGCCCACTTGCCGTTGGTGTCCGCGGCGATGTCCGGCCCGCCCTGCGAACCCTTTGTGGATCGCAACTTGAGCTTCGCGCCTGCAATGGGTTTACCGGTCGTTTTATCGATGATGTAACCGGCAAGCCGATTGTTGCCGCGCCA
>JALYZI010000074.1 GCA_030948915.1 Acidobacteriota bacterium | reverse complement strand
TGATCAGCAAGTCGATCGTCGAGCTTTTTCACGGTCAGCAGATGGCCGCCATCGTCTCCGACGCGGCCATCAAAAATCCTGTTTCGCGAGGCGCGCATTTCAGGCGCGACTGACGTCGCGGGTTGTCGAGTTGTCGGGTTGTCGGTTGTCGACGACCTGAAAACCTGACAACCTGACAACCATGACGAAACTCCACGTCGGCAGCGGCCCTCAGATTCTCAAGGGCTGGATCAACATCGACAACGTGCAATATCCCGGCGTCGACAAAGTGCTCGACGTTACGCGCGGCCTGCCATTCCAAGATGTGTCATTCGTCTTCGCGGAGCATTTCATCGAGCACCTGGCGTACGCCGATGCGCTCGCGCTGCTGCGCGAATGCCGCCGCATTCTCCGCGACGATGGCATCCTGCGCCTCTCCACTCCCAACCTCGACTGGGTCTGGGTCACGCACTATCGCCTCGGCATGTCGGATACCGAGGAGGTGCAGGCGTGCTTTGCGCTGAATCGGGCGTTCCGCGGTTGGGGACATCAGTTTCTCTACAACGAGCGCACGCTGCGCGCGACGCTCGGCGATGCAGGATTTGGAAATGTCGTTCGATGTGAATACGGAGAAAGCACGCATGGCGAATTGCGCGGTCTCGAGCGTCACGAGAAGTCGCCCGACTACGGGACGCTCTCGCACATCCTGATCGTGGAAGCCTCCGGCCGCGGCGGGAGCCCGCCGGCGTATCTCGAGAATCCGCGCGCGGAGTTTCTGCGCGACTCGGCGCTGAAATGAACGCCTAAACCGCGAGCCTGGTCGCCATCGCCGTAAAAGGTTCGCTGAAGGTCGGCCTCGCGATAGCGACAGGAGCCATCGGCATTGCGCGCGTAAGCGTGTTTCAGAATGACGCGACGGTCGTAGCTCATGGCATTACTCTACCGGAGGAACGCCAAACCAATGGACGACCGGCGTAAGACGCTCATGGTATCGGCGGTGCCCGCGCTGGCACTCGTGCTATTCATCGCGGCGTTCGGCACGAACGTCCCGTTCTGGGACGAATGGGACATGGCGGGCCTTCTCGAGAAGCTCGCGCGTCACGCAGCGTCGCTGGCTGATTTCGTTGCGCCGCAGTCCGAACACCGCTTCGTCATCCCGAAGCTGATCCTCGCTCCCCTCGCGCTCGAGACGCACTGGAACGTGACCGCCGAGCTCTGGCTGAGCTTCGCAGTTGCAGTTGCCGGTTACGGCGGCCTGCTCTTTCTCATGCGCGGCGCTGACAACGGCCGGATCTTCGTCACGTCGCTCGCCTACTTCTCGCTCGCGGCATGCGAAAACTGGCTTTGGGGATGGCAGTTTTCGTGGTTCCTGACGAACGCGCTGTTCATCTGGTCCGTCGTCGCGGTCGCTTCGATCCGGAGTCGATTGCCGCAGGTCGCATCGGCAGCTGTTCTCTGCTTTCTCGCGACTTTCTCGGCGGCTTATGGCATCGCGTCGTGGGTGGCTCTCGCACCGCTTGTCTGGCTGCCGGTCAAGGGCGATGAGAGTGGCGTCCGCCGTGTGGCGGCGCTGGCGGTATGGACGACATTTTTTTCGGCGTCGCTCGGGCTTTACGTCTATCGATTCGACATCACTCCCGGAGGCTCCTCGTGCGGCGAGATCTCCTGCTGGATCCGGTATGTGCTGGCGATCGCCGGGTCGCCGCTGACCCGCATGGATACGCTGTCGATCGCGGTCGGAGCCATCCTCCTTGCCAGTTTCGCGATCGTCGGACTGCATGCCTGGGTGCATCGCGAACGGCAGGCGCTGCCCTGGATTCCGATCGGACTCTTCGCGATCGGATTCGCCATCATCAACGCCATCGGACGCTCCGGCCTCGGTCTCTCGCAGGCGCTTTCCTCGCGCTATCTCACTCCGACTTCCTTCCTGCTCATCGCGGCGATCAATCTGGACTGGAGGCCGCATCGTTTTCGACACGCCGTTCGCATCGGTGTGGCGGCCGCATTGATTACACAATCGTTGACGAGTATCCCGTTCGGCTGGCAGATCAAACACGCGCGCGATGAAAGCCGCGTGTGCCTCGAGCTCCTTCTTCTCAACGATTCTTCCGATTGCAACGCGCCGCTGGCGGCCTCGAACGCGACGCTGCGCCGGCGCGCGATCGCGATGCATCAAATCGGCTTGCGGCCTCTTGTCGCCGCGTCCGACTTCGAACGGACGCCGCCAGCGCGAGGCTCGATCGACATCGTCGGTCGCTTCCCAACGGTTCGTGTGCGAGGACGCGTGGAGCTGCCCGCGCACGGCCTGTACGTCGTGGCAGCGACCACCGAGGCCCAGCGGCGCATCGTGGCGGCAGATGTCGTTCGCGGCGCCGGCAGCGTCGAGTTTCTTCTCAATCTTCCGCCGCACGTCACCAGGCAGCAGAGCGCGTTTGAGGTGTGGCTGTTCGTGCCGGCCGAGAGAAAACTGCATCGGCTGTCACGCATCGTCATTGCGCGCTAGAACAGCGGCTTTTGCGTCCGGACGCCGGCCGGCGAATAGTGAAGGTGATCGTAGGCGAGCTTGCTGGCGACACGGCCGCGCGGCGTGCGCTGCAGGAATCCGATCTGGATCAGATACGGCTCGTAGAGGTCCTCGATCGTCCCGCGATCCTCGCCAATCGACGACGCGAGCGCGTTGACGCCTGCCGGTCCGCCGTGGAACCTTTCGATGATGGTGGTGAGCAGCTTGCGATCGATCTCATCGAGGCCGTACTCGTCGACCTCCAGCATCTCCAGCGCTTCACGCGCAATTTTCGTGTCGATCTTTCCTTCATATTTTACTTCCGCGTAATCGCGCACCCGGCGCAGCAACCGGTTCGCGATGCGCGGCGTTCCGCGTGCGCGTCGTGCCATTTCGTCGGCGGCCTCCCCGGTGATGGGGATGGCGAGGATTTCGGCGGAGCGGCGGACAATGATGCCGAGCGATTCGACGTCGTAAAAATCGAGACGATGCACGATTCCGAATCGCGCGCGCAGCGGTGATGTCAGCAGACCGGCGCGTGTCGTCGCGCCGACGAGCGTGAAGCGATCGATGGGATGGCGCACCGTTCTCGCGGAGGGTCCCTGTCCGATCACGAGGTCGACGTGAAAATCCTCCATCGCCGAGTACAGCACTTCCTCCACCGGTGCCGGCAACCGGTGGATCTCGTCGATGAACAACATGTCGCCGGCTTCGAGGTTGGTGATGATCGCGACGAGGTCGCCCGGCTTCTCGAGCGCAGGACCGGAAGTCGTGCGGATCGTCGCCTGCATCTCGTTGGCGATGATGTTCGCGAGCGTCGTCTTTCCGAGTCCGGGCGGGCCGAACAGAAGGACGTGATCGAGCGTCTCCTTGCGCTTGCGGGCGGCTTCGATCGAGATTTCGAGGTTGGCTTTGACCTTCTGCTGGCCGATGTACTCCTTCAGCCGCGTCGGCCGGAGCGAGAGCTCGGTTTGAAGATCGTCTTCGAGGGGTTGCGCGCTCAGCACGCGTGCGTCGGACATTGCGTGAATTGTAACGGGTGGCCGGTTGCCGGTGTCCGGTTACCGCGAGACTGCGCTGGCCACCGGCAACCGGTCACCGGTCACGCTGGCCGCGCGGCGTGGCAGCGAGACCGTAATCGTGGTTCCCATGCCTGAGCGCGACGCGACATCGATGTCGCCGCCGTGCGCCTGCACGATGCGATACGAGATCGCCATCCCGAGTCCCGTTCCGCTCGGAAAGTTCGTGCGGAAGGGCTGGAACAAACGGCGCAGATCGAGCTCCGACATTCCGCGGCCGCTGTCGGTGAAGCAGATGCGGTAGACATCGGCGAGGACTTCCGTGCTGACGCGCAGCTGACCGCCGTGCGGCATCGCCTGAAACGCATTGCGCGCGAGATTCCAGAAGACCTGCCGGATCTGATCGGCATCGCCGACGATCGTGAACGACGGCGGCGTAATCTGCCGCTCGATGTGGTGGTCGGCGCGAAGCTCCGGAGAATTCGCGAGCAGATCGAGAGTCTCCGACAGACTGGCCGCGATGTCGAATTCCATCGGACGCCGGTCCTGGGGACGCACGAAGCGGAGAAAGTCGGCAATCGATTTGTTGAGTCGCTCAGACTCCTTGATGATGATCGACATCAGCCGTTGCTCCTGCGGCGAAAGGGAAGTCGACTTTTGCAGGACCTGGACGGACCCCGCGATGGCAGCCAGCGGATTACGAATCTCATGCGCGATACCGGCGGACAGCTCGCCGACGGCCGCCATGCGATCTTTCAGCCGCAACTCGGCCTCGAGCTGTTTCATCTCGGTGAGGTCCTGGAAAATGAGCGTGTATCCCGACTCGGTGCCTTCCAGAGTGCGCAACGGCGTCACCGCGTAGCCGATGCTTCGATCTTCATCGCCGACACGGAAATTGTTCTTCTCGACGCGCACGACGCTCTCGGCGGCCAGCGTCCGCTGCGCCTCTTCCCATTCTCGAGGCCGGAAAAATCCGAGCTCGGAAAGGTGATGGCCTATAACATTCCGCGATTCGGTGCGCAGAATCTGACAGCCGGCGGGATTGACAAAGGATGCGATGCCTTCCGTCGAGAGAGTGATGAGTCCCGAGGGGATCGACTCGACCACGTTCTGATTCAGCGCGCGCAACGCCGCCACAATCCTCCCCTTTTCATCCAACTCCTCGGAAGTCTTCTGCAGTTTCTCCGAGATGTAGGCCGTGAGCAGAGCGGTGGCGTAGAAGGCCGCGAAGTTGGTTCCGATGTTCAAGTACAGACGCGATGCCGTCCACGTCGTCGGCACGATCCACGATTGCTGCGGAAGCGTAATCTTGTTGTTGTAAATGAGATCGCCGAGGACGCCGTAGAGAATGACGGCGCCGCTGGCCGCGAAGAGACCGCCGCGCCGATACAGCATCGTCGATGCGGTGATGATCGAGACGAGATAGAGAAATGAGAACGGCGAGTCGAGGGCGCCCGTGAAATACACCAGCATCGTTTCCACGAGCAGATCGCCGGCGAGCTGAATCGCCAGATTGATGATGCGTGAGCGAAAGAGTTGCCCGGCGCCGATGTAGATCAGGGTGAGGATGTAGGTGACGGCGGCCGTCGCATACAGATAGTCGATCGGCAGGACTTCCGCGACCGTGTACTGAATGATGAGCGCGGCCAGCAGCAGGGTGGTGACGACCACCACGCGCACCGCGATGAGCATTCTGGCGTCGGATGGCATAGGCGTCAGGCGTCAGACGTCGGGCGTCAGGAAAAGGGCGGCAG
>JALYZI010000066.1 GCA_030948915.1 Acidobacteriota bacterium | reverse complement strand
GCGGGAGGTCCTCCGGCGCGAGAAACACCACGCCGATCCGCACCAGCAACATCACGAAAATAGCAACGACGACTGCCGCCGGCGGCGACATGGTCGTTACGCGCAGCAAGGCAATCGCAACCACGATGCTCGATGGGATGAGAACGACGTCGCTGAGCTCGAACCGCCAATCGCGATCGCGCAGAGCGATCCAGATGCCCGCCATGAATGCCGGGACGACCGAAACGATCAGCGGTGACGGATCAACGGTCAGAATGGCGAGAGATGTGGCGAGCGTGATCGCCGTGAGTCGCTGTGTGGATCGCGGCAACAAAACGAATCGCGCAGAGGACAACCGGGCGACGAACACCGCGGCCAGAGTCAGCGCCACGACAAACAGAATGTGCTGCTGCGGCCCGCGAGCATCGAGGTTGTGCGCCGACATGAACCCGCCAACCTGACCGTCCGGCGCGGGATGCGCGAAAAGGCTCCACAGCGAAATCCCGGTCGCAAGGCCCCATGCGGCGGCGGCAGCCAGAAGACTGATCTCGGAACGGCCGTCGCGCGCCACGCATCCATTATGAATTGCGACCGCTTTCTGGCGCCGAATTCGCACTGTTATTTAGAATGAAATCGAAGGGGAGGGTGGTCGTTGAAATCGAAATTCTCTTTGCTCACGGGAGCTCTGCTCGCCGCGAGTCTGATCTCCGCAGTGCCGCAGGCCAGCGCGGATGACTGCCATTGGTGGCAATTCGGCAAGTGCGACCGACATATCGAAGGTTTGCCCCAGGAAGCACCGCGAGAAGGCGTAGTCATCACCGTCGACGTCTCGAAGAATCGCGCTTATCTATTCCGAGACGGCGAGCTCATCGCTGACGGGCCGGCAGCAACCGGAAAAGAAACCGTCCTCGAGCATGGCGAAGACATGTGGCTGTTTCACACGCCGCGCGGTCACCTGAAAGTTCTTCGGAAGATCGAGAATCCGGTGTGGACGAAACCAGACTGGGCGTTCATTGAGACCGGCGAGCGCGTGCCGCCTCGCGACTCTCCCAAACGACAAGTGAAAAACTTCCTCGGCAAATACGCACTCGCGCTCGGCGACGGAATCCTGATCCACGGTACGACGGAAAAGAAGTCGTTAGGCCGTCCGGCGTCGCACGGCTGCATCCGCGTCCCGGCCGATCTGCTCGCGAATTTCTGGAAAAACGCGCAGGTCGGAACCGATGTCTACATCTTCGACAGTCGTCCTGCCCAAACAGCGGCAGCCGGCGCGCTTCCGGAACATCACAGCGATCTCGACTATCGCGCGAAGTCTCAGAGGTGAGCGAAGACGCCTTTGAGAAATTGATTCGGACTCGCGAGGAAAGTACGTTTATTCGCGTCCGATGAGAAATAGAAAAAGTGGCCTTTGTAGTCGGCCACCGGCGTTCCAGCGCGAATCGAGATCTTGCTGCCGTCGACCGGATCGAGCGCAATCGCAGGCGCGAACGGGAGCGATCCGCGCAGCGCCTCATCCTGCGGCGTCGGCGGCGGAGGCGCATCCGCGGACAGGATGCCGCCCTTCGGTTTAGGCGCCGGCCCTTCGTCCGTCAGGACAGGCGGCGGATCGATGACCGCCGGACGCGGATCCGTCGAATCAATCGTGCGCACCTCGGACGCCGCAGTGGTCGTGCGGGCTCGCGGCGCGGAACGCGGACAGGCGCACAGCAGCGCGCAAGCAATCAAAATGGACAAACGCTTCATCACGATTGCCGGTCTCTGCAGACGCCGTTCCATTCAGAGCTCTTTGAGAAGCCGGTCGCGGCACGCGCTCAGCCGTTTCAGAAGGATTTCCTCGTGCGAGTCCTGTTCCGCGATCACGACGAGATAGTAATTCTCTTTCAAATGCCAGGTGATCACACGCGCGTGCTCGAAGTCGAGCACCAGGCGCAGCGGCTTGCCGGCCACGATCTTCTTGCAGATCCGTTCCACCTGGGCGATGTACATGCTCTGGTATGCGCCGATTACCCGCAGGCCGTGGGCGCCGATGTCGAATACCCGCTCGGTCCAGAAGTCGACCGACTCCCCTTCGTGATCGATGAAAATGGCACCGATCGCCTTGGGAGTGGATTGCAGAAATCGTCGCAGGATGGATTGAAACGACAATCGGCTAGGCGGCGCCTCGCACCTGTTCGTCGACCTGGATGTCGCCGCGCTTGACGGCCTGCACGAACGCATCCACCACTCTCGGATCGAAGCGGCTGCCCGCGAAGCTCTTCACCTTCTCGACGACGTACGACAGTTCCATCGCCTTCTGATACGGACGATTGGTCGTCATGGCGTCGAACGTGTCGGCGATTGCGATGATGCGCGCCTGCATCGGAATCTCTTCTTCCTTCAGGTTGTCGGGGTAGCCGCCGCCGCTCCATTTCTCATGGTGGTACTTCATGCCCGGGACGATCTCGATCAACTGCGCGACGCCGCTCATGATCGCGGCGCCTTTCGCGGGATGCTGCTTCATCACCTCGAATTCGTCGTCGCTCAGCGCGCCAGGCTTGCGCAGGATGCGATCGTCGATTCCGATTTTTCCGACATCGTGCAAGAGCGCGCTGATGCGAAGGTCGCGCATCTCTTTTTCCGGAAGCTGAAGATTCTTGCCGATGGCCATCGAGTAGCGCGCAACGCGTTCCGAGTGCCCGCGCGTGTACGGATCTTTGGCGTCGATTGCCGCCGCCAGCATGCGCACCGAGTTGATGAAGAGAAGATTGTTTTCGTGCGCGGCTTTCTTGAGGCCGTCGACAGCCAGCTCGATGGCCGCCGACATCGAGTTGAAGTTTTCGGCCAGCTCGCCGATCTCGTTGTGCGTCTTCAACTCGACGCGCTGCTGATAGTTGCCCTTCGCGATCTCGTGCGTGCGCTGTGCGAGGACGCGAATCGGACGCGAGATTCCCGACGCGAAAAGGATTGCCGCGATGATGGCGAGGCCGAGGGCGATGGAGATCCATTCTTTGGTGGCGCGGACCATCTTGGTGACCGACGCGAATGCCATCCGCTCCGGCTTCTCGACCACCACGCCCCATTCCGGTCTGCCGACCGGCGCAACCGTGCCGAGCATCGTCACGCGCTCGCCGCCGCGCGCTTCGTCGTACGATTCGGTGAGCCGCACCGGCGCCTTCGCAAATTCCTGTACGATTTTCAGCGACGAGAAATCTGGACGTTGTACATCGATGCTCGGCTCGCTGTGAATCAGAACGCGTCCGTTGCGGTCGACGAGGAAGGCGGTGACGTCGCCGCGCCCCACCTCGCGGATGTGTTGCGAGATCCGACGCAGGCTGACCAGCCCTTCGACGACGCCGATCAACTCGCCGCTATCGACGACCGGCACGGCGATCACCACCGCCGGCTGATTCACGGCCGCGACGTACTGAAACGTGCCGGTAACCGTTTGCCCTTTGAGGGCCGCCGAGCGCGCGATGTCCATCTCCTGCAGAATCGCCTTGTCCAGCCCCTCCGGCTTCGCCTCGGCGCCTTCGCCGGCCGCATTGAGGACGCGCAGCGCGAGCAGGTCACTGTCGGCGGAGATGTAGGAGGTGATCGCCTGACGCCGCGCGATATAACCGAAGGGATCCGTATCGGGCGGGAGGGCGCGGCGCATGACGAGCACGCTTCCGCCGATCGTATTGAGCTCCCGGGTATTGCCCGCCAGGAGGGTCTGAATGTCTGTCGCGATGCTGACTGCCGCGCGCGTTAGATATTTCTTTTCAAGAGTTTCCAGCGAGTTGCGGTTGATGCCGATGAGAAAATAGTGCGACACTGCCAGCGGCACGATGGCCACCAGTGCAAGGGCGGCCAACAGCGTCCAAATGAGGCGCGGCCGCCGCGACTTAGGTTCAGGAACGACTGCAGGCATCTGACAATTATAGAGGAACAGCGAATCGAGACTTTCTATGCTTGGTGTCTACGTTCACCTGCCGTTCTGCCGCGCGCACTGCGCCTATTGCCCGTTCGTCGTCAGTACCGACGACGCCATGCAGGACACCTATATCGACGCTTTGGTGCGCGAGATCACAACGCGGGCGGGGGGGGAGAACGTCGACACGATCTTCTTCGGCGGCGGAACGCCGTCGCACACCGCCCCTGCGCACCTCGGGAGGCTCGCGGATGCAATCCGCGCGCGATTCGACGTTGAGCACGGTGCCGAGTTTTCGCTCGAAGCGAACCCCGAAGACGTCACGCCGGCCGCGATCGAGACCTGGCGCGCGATGGGCGTCAATCGGCTCAGCATCGGCATTCAGTCGTTTCACGATTCGGAGCTCGAGCCAATCGGCCGGGTGCACGGCTCGCAACGCGCGCGCGACGCGATCCGCGATGCGATCAACAGCGGTGTTCGCACGAGTATCGATCTGATCCTCGGCCTTCCGAATCAGACGGCCGAGTCTTTTCGCAGCTCGCTCGAGGAAGCGATCGGCAGCGGCGTCGGACATGTCTCGATCTACATGCTCGATCTCGACGAGGACACGGCGCTGAAGCGGAGAGTCGAACATGGCCTCGTTGCGCTGCCGGCTGATGAAGTCATCGCGGAGCTGTACGTCGAGATGGTCGAAACGCTGCATCGTGCCGGCTTTTCGCAATACGAGATCAGCAACTTCGCGCGCTGCGGTGAGGAGTCGAAACACAATCTTCGCTACTGGCGCCGGCAGCATTACCACGGGTTCGGCGTCGGCGCGCATTCGTTCCTCGGCGAGAGGCGCTTCGCGAACACGCGCGACCTTCGGCGGTACATCGACGGAGATTTCGCGCCGGAGTTTTCGGAAGACCTCACCGAAACAGAGCGGCGTCACGAAAGCGCATTTCTGCAGCTGCGCCAGACGGTGGGCATAAACTGTGATGAGTTGTTGCGACTCTGCGGCGAGGAGGCTGTCGGATGGATCGAGAACGGCGTGATCGAAGGGTGGCTGCGGCGGGAGGGCGGGCGGGTGGCGTTCACTCCGGCAGGTTTTCTCGTCAGCTCGGAACTCATCTCGCAGCTTTTCTGATCGCGCTGCCGCTCGGCGCAGCCGATATCGCATTCAATCCGCAAATCACGCAGCTCGAGTTCGCGAAATTCTCCCGCGTCATCGGACAGGGGATCTTCGCGACGCCGGTGCAGCCCGCGCGCAGCACCGGCCTTCTCGGCTTCGACGTCGGCATCGCGGCGACCGCGATGAAGATCGACAAGGCCGCGCCATTCTGGGCGAACTCCGTCCCGCAGAATTCGGGCTTCGTTCGCGGCAACTATGCCGCCGTCCCTCGGATCGTCGCGTCGAAAGGCTTCAGCGTCGCGACGATCTCCGCGTCGTACGCGCAGTTCTCCAACAGCGGAATGAAGACTTACGGCGGAGCGCTCGACGTGCCGATCATTCGCGGCACGCTCGTCACGCCGGAGATCGCGCTGCGAGGTTCGTACGCAACGATGACCGGCGTCGATGTCCTGAAACTGAAGACCTACGGACTGGAGGCCTTCATCAGCAAGGGATTCGGTCCGCTCATGCCATATGGCGCAATCGGACGGATGCGCACCGATTCGCGCGGCACGATCTCGCCGACTGTCTCGCTGCACGACACGAGCAACATCATGCGTTACACAGCGGGTTTGCGGCTGTCGCTGCTGATCCCGAAGTTCGTGATCGAAGCGACGCAGGCCGAGCAGCGCAGCTACGCCGCGAAAATCAGCGTGGGGTTCTAGTCACTTGAGCCCGAGCGCCCGCTTGATCGCAGCAATGGTGTAGCTCCCGCTCGGACCGAAGCCCATGATCTGCCCGTTGACGATGTAGGTCGGGGTCGAGTTGATGCCGGTATCGAAAGCGCGGCTGACCTGATCGAGGATGACTTCTCTGTCGGCGGGCGAGCGGTAGATCTTCTCGACTCTCTTCCAGTCGATGTCGTGGTCCTCGCAGAAGCTCTGCAGCGTCTTGTCGAAGGAAGCTTCCTTGTCAATCGCTTCCTGATTCTCGAAGACGAAGTTGACGTAGGTCCAATATTTCGACGGAGCGACTTTCTCGATCGCGCGAGCGCCGGCGGCGGCCGGAAGCGCCCATTCGTGATGTTCGAAGAGCGGCAGGTCGAGGCGCTGGTAGTCAATCTTCGAAAGATTCTTCGCGATGATGGGTTCAACCTGTTTATGCGCCTTCCCGCAGGTCGGGCATTGGAAGTCCGACAGCTCGATGATCTTCACGCGCGCTTTCGGATTGCCGCGGCGAACAGCGTTCTGAACGCCGAGCGATTCGATCAGCGTCGTGCCGGGATCGACGAACAGATTCCCCCGCGAGCCGACGATGAGAAACCGTTGCGACGCATCGAGGTATCCATGATAGGAAAATGCCCCGAACGGAGTGTCCTTCGTCAGCGAGACCGGCCGCAAGCCGTCGGGCAGCGGAAATCCGCCCATCGTCGCCTTGACGCTCTGCTTCAGAACGTTAGACGCGACCTCGGCCACGCGCTCCTCGGCCCTCCGGTCGTCGGGGGGCAGCGCGAACACCGTGCCGATGATGACCTGACTCGTGCTCGGCGAGTACAGCACGATCTTCTGTCCTCCGCAGGACGTATCGCTCGACGTCTGCGTTGCGGAAAACGGAATGAAGCCGGCCGGCCCGGGGTGACTGATCGTCTCGATCGTGATCTTCGAGTCCGGGCACTGCGGCAGCGCCCTGGCGAGATATTTCCGCACCACATCGACGTCGGCCGGTGCGGCGTTCAGAGGAATCCTTGCGATAGCGAGGAGCGCGGCGAGGACGATTTTCTTCATTCCTGGGAGTTAACCGTCCGATAGCCGTGATCAATCCATCCCTTGAGTCCGCCGGCGATATGCACCACGTTCCGGAAACCGGCGACCATCAGAAGCTTTGCGGCGACCTCACCGTCCGTCGATGTCGCGCCGTACACCAGCACGGTCTGATTCTGATATGGCAACAGCTCGGGAAGCTGCCTCTCGATGCTGTCGAACGGCGTGTTGAGCGACCCTGCGATATGGCCCTGCGGCCCGCGGTAGTCGTTGGACGAGCGGACATCGAGTACGACGACCTGTTCGCTGTCGAGAATCATTTCCGACGCGACATTCGGCGAGACCTCGCCAAACCCGCCTTGGGTCCGCGACACGCCGATGGTGCGGCACCCGGCGGCCGCGACTGCAATGAACACGAGGGCGATGCGTTTCTTCATACGAACTCCAATTCGAATTCAGCGCGCACTTCGCCGACCAGCGTGCCGGCGACGTTGCGCAGCGGCCATTCGCGATAGCGCTGCAGCTCGGGCTTCGCGGCCACATCGAAGCCGAGGATGTCGAGAGTCTTCAGAATCACCGGATTGCGACCTCGCGTCATGGACCCATCATCGATCTTGAGAACGATTCCGATCGCGCAATCATCCGCGAGCTTCAGGCGATCGGTCAATGTCGACGCGAAATTCGCAGCGACGGCGATCGCGTAAAGGCCCTCGGCGCCCTCCTTGGCGATGAGCGCGCCGCCGTAGGACTCGATCAACGGCGTCGTCATGCTCCAGGCGCCGGCAACGCAGTACGGGAAGGCTGTCATCGCTTCGATGACGTGGCCGGCGCTGTTCTGGTAACGATCGAGAGTGCCGGGAGTGTCGCCCTCGCTGGTCGCCATCAGCCGCGCATACGCGTACGCCGTGCGATGCAGCGAGAGAAAGAATGCCGGCACGCCGCAGCCGTCGGTCGCGATCGGTATTTGCTGCGCGTCAATACCGGCGAAATCGGCGAGCGTTGTTCGGACGACGCTCTGCAGCGGATGCTGCGCATCGATGTAATCCGCGCTCGGCACATCCATCATCTTGGTCGCGAGCAGCATTCCGGCGTGCTTGCCCGAACAGTTGTTGTGCAGCGGCGAAGGCTGCTCACCGGATGCCCGCAGATCCGCCGCCGCTTTCTCGTCGTATGGTAGATGCGCGCCGCACAAGAGGTCTTCTTCGTCGAAATCGCCTTTGCGCAGCAGCGCTGCGGCGGTCGCTACATGGATCGCCTCACCTCCGTGCGAACCACATGTGATCGCGATCTCCTCGCCGGTGAGGTCGTATTCCTCGTCGCCGCCAAACTCGAGGAGCGGAAGTGCCTGAAACGGTTTTGCGGCGGATCGAAGACAGGTGACAAAGGCCGGATCGCCCGCGAATGCCAGCAGACGTCCGAGGGAATCGACGACAGCGATCGAGCCGCTGTGGAACGACTCGAGGTGATTGCCGCGATAGACGTTGGCGAGGGCGGGCCGCATCTGCAGCGGCAGTTTATCGAACTACGCCCGCGTCGGCGTGCTGCCGCTCTCGGCGGCGATTGCTTCCTCTTCGGTGTTATAGATCTTGAACACCGTGTCGAGCTTCGCGAGCTTGAGCAGCTTCATGATTCTCTCGGAAGGATTCACGAGGATCAGCTTTCGATTCTGGGTCGTGAATTTGCCGAGGTAACCGACCAGCTCACCGATGCCGGTGGAGTCGATGTAATCGATTTTCGTGAAGTCGATGATGACGTTCGTGCTTTCGTTCTTCAGCACATTTTCGAGCGCCGACGAAAAGAACTCCGCGCTCTCGCCGAGCTTGATGAGCCCTTCCACGTAAAGAATGGTGAAGCTCTCGGTGTGTTTCTTTTCGACAATCATGTTCGCGGCGGATCTTAGCAAATCAGAGGCCATGGATTGTGCGCAACGCGACAACCCCGTTCATTCCGCCAAAGCCGAATGAGTTCGACAGAAAGAGCGGAACGCGCGCGCTGCGGGCGGCGTTCGGGACGTAGTCGAGATCGCACGCCGGATCGGGCCTGTCGAGATTGATCGTCGGCGGCAGAAAACCGTCGTTGAGCGCGACCAGCGAGCAGATGATCTCGATCGCGCCGCTCGCGCCCATCGCGTGTCCGTGCATCGATTTGGTCGAGCTCGTGGGGACCCGATCGCCCAGCACCGATTTGATCGCGGCCGTCTCCGTGGCGTCATTCGCGCGGGTCGCTGTCCCGTGAGCGTTGATGTACCCGATTTGCGCCGGACCGACGTCGTGAATGGCCATCCGCATCGCGCGCACAGCACCATCGGCGGATGGATCGGTGAGATGGCCGGCGTCGCTGGTGATTCCGAACCCGACGACCTCGCCGAGGATGTTTGCGTTTCTTCGCTCCGCGTTTGCCATCGATTCGAGAACCAGAATGGCCGCCCCTTCGGCCAGCACGAGGCCTTTTCGATCGGCGCTGAACGGACGACAGGCCGCTTCCGGATGTTCGTTGTCGACGGCGAGCACGCGCATCGATTCCCATCCGAGGATGATGCCGAAGGTGAGGGGAGCGTCGGCGCCGCCCGCGAGCATCATGTCGGCCTGCCCCGAACGAATCATCTGAAATGCGTTTCCGATTGCATGCGCGCTCGATGCGCACGCCGACACCGGCGCGTAGGAGGGACCTTTTGCGACGAAGTGCGCCGAGACGGCGCTGGCGGCGGCGTTGTACATCGACCACGGTATCGATGCCGGCGGAACGCGCGACTGACCCTCTTTGTAGACGCGACGATACGCTGCATCGAGCGTCTCACTGCCGCCAAGCCCGGTGCCGATGATCACGCCGAATCGCTCGGGATCGACCGCCCCCCGCCCTTTCGCCTGTTCCATCGCCTCCTCGGCCGCAATCAAAGCGAAGCGGCTGAAGCGATCGAATCCTTTAAACAGGCCCTGATGCGCTTCAGCCGGAACCTCGCCTGCGATCTTGCAGGTGAGCCCCGACGTGTCGATGCTTTCAATGCGCTTGATTCCGCTGCGGCCATCGCGCATCGCGGCGCAGGCGACGTCCCGGCCGCGTCCGAAGGGAGAGATGAGGCCGAGGCCGGTGATCGCGACGCGGGGGGGAGGCATGAAGGCAGACTAAGACATCCAGAAGCAGAATTGGGAATTCGGAATTCGGAATGAAGAATTGAGAATTGACGTCATTCCTAATTCCAAATTCCCAATTCCCAATTCCGAATTCTTCTCACGTCGTCAACTCCTCCACGACAGTGACCATATCCCCAAACGTCTTGATGGCCCGAGCTTTGTCATCCGGAATCGAAATATGAAACTGCTCTTCGATTGCGAAGAGGATGGTGAGCGCATCGAGGGAATCGACTCCCGCCTCGGCGAGCACGGTCTCGGCAGCGAGCTGATCGTCGGGGATGTCTTTTTCCTGTCGCACAATTTCCATCAGCTTCTGCCGGATCTCGTCGCGCGTCATCGCGCGGCTATGATACCGCGCGTGCGGCGGCACTTCTGGCTGCTCTACCCGTTGTGGATCGTGCTGTGCGCCGGGATGTTTTTCGCTCTCCGAAATCGCGAGGATCCTTCGCGCCGTCACGATCGCATCCTCAGCAATGAAGCGGCCGTGAAGGCGGTGACGATCCTGCGACAGAGTGATCGCGCCCGCTACGCCGGCTACGAAGCGGTGCACGTCGCGTATGCCGGGCGGGGGGAGGGTGGGCGGGTGGCGCGGTGGGTGGTGTTGTGCGATCGCGTCCCGCACACGGCGCTCCACGACGCGGTGGTCGTCGAGCTGGACGCACAGAATGGATCGCTGCTGACGATTCGAAAGCCGGTAAGATGAAGGCAGGCGTCAGGCCTCAGGCCTCAGGCGTCAGACACGCTCCTGACGCCTGACGCCCGACGCCTGACACCTGATGAAAAAACTGACCCCGATGCTCGAGCAGTACTTCGAGATCAAGCGGCAGGCCCCCGACGCCATCCTTTTCTATCGTCTCGGCGACTTCTACGAGATGTTCTTCGAAGACGCCGTGAAAGCGGCGCCGATCCTCGATCTCGTGCTGACCGCGCGCGGCAAGGGGCAGGAACACGAGGCGCCGATGTGCGGTGTGCCGTATCACGCCGCCGACGCCTACATCGCGAAGTTGATCAAGAACGGATTCCGCGTCGCGCTCTGCGATCAGGTCGAAGATCCGGCGGTCGCGAAGGGAATCGTCAAGCGCGAAATTGTCCGCGTATTCACGCCGGGCACCGCCACCGAGAGCGCAATCGTCGAGCGCGACAGTTGTTATCTGCTTTCGCTGGTGCCGAATGGCGAAGCAGTCGGGGCCGCGTATCTCGACGTGTCGACCGGCGATTTCTTCGTGACGGCGTATAGCGGGCCGACCGATCCTCGCCTGCACGATGACGTGGCGCGATTCGCTCCGCGAGAGGCGATCATCCCGCGCGAAGCTCCGCTGCAGCTGCAGATCCCGACCACCAGCGTAGAGCCGTCGATGTTCGAGAAAGCCGGCGCACACGACTACCTCGCGCGCCATTTCTCGACGCAGTCGCTTCGCGGATTCGGCCTCGAGGAAGACGACATTCGCATCGGTGCCGCAGGGGCCGCGCTCCGCTACGCATCGGCGAGTCACAAGAAGCCACTCAATCACGTGCAGTCGCTGCGCGTCGACAACGACAGCGATTACCTGCAGCTCGATGCTGCGACGCTCGGGAACCTCGAAGTGCTGCAGTCGCGCGACCCGTCACAGCCACGCGCGTCGCTGTGGAGTGTCGTCAACGCCACGCGCTCCGCAATGGGCGCACGTACGCTTCGCGGTTGGATCACCAGGCCGCTGAAGAAACGCGAAGCGATTTTCGATCGGCACGACGCGGTCGATGAACTGACGCGATCGCGCGCGATTCTCGAACAGATGATGCAACGTCTCGCGTCGATCGCCGATCTGGAGCGACTCGCCGCGCGCGTGACGCTCCGCAGCGCAACGCCGCGCGAATGTCTAACGCTCGCCGACTCTCTGCTGGCCGCCGGCGACCTCCGCGACGTCATGTCGCCGCTCCTCGGTCCGCTCCTGCAGTCAACGCGTGAACGGCTCGATCCGGTCGCCGAGGTGGTGAGCAGGATTGCGGTGGCGATTGCGGACAATGCGCCGCTCAGTGTTCGCGAGGGCGGCGTGATCAAGCCCGGCGTCGATCCTGAGCTCGACGCCCTGCGCACGATCGCGCGCGACTCGAAGTCCGTCCTGATGGAGATCGAGGCCCGCGAGCGCGAGCGCACCGGCATCCACTCGCTCAAGATCCGATTCAACAGCGTCTTCGGTTACTACATCGAGGTCTCGAAATCGAATCTCGCCCGCGTGCCGTCCGACTACATCCGCAAGCAGACCCTGGTCAACGCCGAGCGCTACATCACGCCCGACCTGAAAGAGCTGGAAGAGAGGATCACAGGCGCCGAAGAGAAATCGATCGCGATCGAAGTGCGGTTGTACGAGGAGCTGCTCGAGTTTGTGGCGCGCTCGGCCGCCAGGATTCTCGCGACTGCGAGCGCAATCGGCCAGATCGATTCGCTGTCGGCGTTCGCTTCCATCGCCACGCGGAATCGCTATGTACGCGCGACGCTGAGCGACGCGGCCGAGATCATCATCGAAGATGGCCGCCATCCGGTGATCGAGACGATCGCCGCCGAGCGCTTCATTCCGAACAACAGCGACGTCGTTCGCGATCGCAATGGCATTCAGATCATTACCGGACCGAACATGGGCGGCAAGTCGACGTATCTGCGCCAGGTCGCGCTGATGGTGCTTCTCAATCAGGCCGGCAGCTTCGTCCCGGCCGCCTCCGCCCGCCTCGGCATCTTCGACCGCATCTTCACGCGCGTCGGCGCTTCCGATCAGCTCGCGCGCGGCGAGTCGACGTTCATGGTCGAGATGCATGAGACCGCCAACATCCTCAACAATGCAACCGATCGGTCGCTCATCATCCTCGACGAAGTCGGACGCGGCACGGCGACGTTTGATGGGCTGTCGCTGGCGTGGGCGATCATCGAGTATCTCCATGATCACCCGCACCGCAGCGGCATCACGTTGTTTGCGACGCACTATCACGAAGTCACGGATCTCGCGAAGACGAAGCCGCGCGTCGCGAATTTCAACGTCGCGGTCAAAGAGTGGAACGACCAGATCATTTTTCTGCGCAAGGTCGTACCGGGCGCGGCCGACAAGAGTTACGGCATTCAGGTCGCCAGGCTGGCCGGCATTCCGCAATCGGTGACCGATCGCGCGCGCGAGATTCTCGACACTCTGGAACGCAAAGAGCGAGACGTCGTCGCCGAGACTTCGGGAGTGCGGTCCAATCAACTCTCGCTGTTCGATTCCCGCGAGCGCGATGTCGTCGACGCCCTGCGTCTCTTGCAGCCTGAGGCGATGACCCCGATTCAGGCACTCAACGAACTGCAGCGGTTGAAAGAGAAGCTGACCGGTTAGCTGTTAGCATTTGCGCGTGGACGTACTCGGCATCGGCCTCACCGGCAAATCGCTGACGGATCTCGAGCGGAAGATCATCAGCAAGACGGTTCCCTACGCGATCGTGCTGTTCGGCCGCAACATTGAGAGTCCGAAACAGCTTCGTGAGCTCGTCAGCGAGGTGAAATCGATCGCATTGCGCCCGCCGGTCTTCATGATCGACGAAGAGGGCGGACGCGTCGATCGTCTCCGTCACCTCATTCCCGGACTTCCGAGCGCCGAGGCATTCGCGGAAGGCGATCAGTCGGCCGAGCTCTCGCTGTGGATGGGAAAGATCATTGGACTGGCGCTTCGCTATTTCGACATCGAAGTCGACCTCGCGCCGGTGGTTGACATCCGCGGCCCCCAGCCGACGAAAGGACTCGAGCGCAGGACGTTCGGCGCCGATCCCGAAACGGTCATCGATCTCGCCGGCGCGTTCATGCGGGGCCTTCATTCGGCCGGCACCGCGTCGTGCCTCAAGCACTTTCCCGGTATCGGCCTTGGCTCGGCCGATCCGCATTACGGCGCGACGGTGATCGACATCTCTCTGGATGCGCTCGTCCATCGCGACCTCGTACCATTCGCGCGGCTCGGCAACGAGTCGGGCGCGATCATGATCGGCCATGGGACATATCCACAGATCGACGAGCCCGACCTGCCGGCAACCTTGAGCCGACGCATCACCGCCGATCTTCTTCGCGACGCGGCTGGATTCGACGGCGTCGCCATGACCGACGACATGGAAATGCACGCGGTCTCCGACTACGGATCGTACGAGTACATCTCGGAGCGCGCTGTGCTTGCCGGCAACGACCTCGTCATGTTCTGCAGCCACATCGAGCGCGTTCCCGATATTCACCGCTTCCTCGAATCCAGGCAGCGCTCCGATCCCGACTTCCGCCGCCGGCTCGACGATGCTTCGCGGCGCACCATGCGATATCGTCAACATATTGACAAGTTGCGCACCGCCACTACCGCCTCGGTCGAGACGTTCGAGGATCTCATCGACGAGACGGCGCGCTTCGTCGAAGCGTTCACGAAAACGCGCGGCCCGCATGAGGTGTACGTCCCGGAATCCGAGCGTCGAAAGAATTCGCGCGATCCCCGCCGCGGCCGAACCGGCCGCGAAGAATGGACCTGATCCGCGGCCGCTGCCGCAAACTTTCCAGGTAGTTTTTCGTCTTACCTGTGGCCTCGATGAAGATCCGGACGTCCCTGGTACTCGCCTGCTTTCTGCTCTCCGTGCTTCCGCTCGGCGGGATCGTCATCTATTCGTATTACAGCTCGCGCGCGGCGCTCGAATCCGCGTATCACGCCGAGGCCGGACGGATGACGGCGCAGATGGATCGGCGGCTTGGCAACATCCGCGATGTGCTCGAGCAGCGGCTCGCCGAAGTCTCCGCGCTACCGAACCTCTCGAACGCCGAGAAAGAAAAGTCTCCCGTCGTCGGAAACATCCTGATGACGATGGGCGACGCCGCTTCGCTGGTCGACTCGATCGAGATTCGACCCGTGTACCATCGGCCGGCCCCCGTGGTGAATCCGGCGCCGGCAATAGCGCCGGCACCCCACGCACACGCGATAGCCGTCGTTGCTGCCGCGCCACCGGTCCCGCCGCCACCACCATCGGCGGAGTCGATCGTCATCGATCTGCCCCCGATGCCGAAGCTTCCGCGATTCACATTCACCGATCAACAGCGTGGGTACCTGAAGAAGATCTCCGATCTCGGACGTGAACTGGGAACGCGCCGGAATGCGTTGACGGAACAACAGCGGGACGATTTGACCAAACAGTTGAACGCTGCGCAGACAGCTTTCAGCGAATCGATGAAGGTGACGCAAAAACAGTTCAACGATGAGCTGTCGAAAGCTCTGCGATCGCGTCAAGACAGCCAGAAGCTCCGGGACACGCAGCGCGAAACCGATCGCGCCGAGCGCGAGCGTGAAGGGGCGCAGGAGCGTGCCGATGCCGCGCGCGAGGCCGAGCAGGACCGGATTCAGGCGCAACAGGAAGCCGCCGCCGAAGTTCATCAGGAATCGAAGGCCACCGCGCAGGAGATGCAGCACTGGAAAGTGCGTGAGAAGCAGGCGTCGCTGCTCTTCGGTCAGCGATTCAATGTCCCAATGACGGACAACGGAGCGGTGGTCGGACAACTTCGGGCGCACGTGAGCGGAGAGGAAGTCATCCGCCGCGTACTCGGCGCCGGAAATGACGACAACAGCGAGATCACGTTCGCCGTCGATCGTGAGGCCAACATCTACACCCGCACTCCCGACGAGCGCCGCACACTCGACAACCTCGGCATCCCGCAGCGCATTGCGGCCGGGAAAACGCTGAACGACATTCCGAACTGGGTCGTCGTGCAGCATCGCGATCCGCAGAGCGGACTGCGCATCGGCGTTGCGCGTCCATTCGGCGAGGACCTCGAAGGACTACGGAAGACCGCCGCCAAAAACTTCGGCTACGGAATCGCGCTGATCTTCGTGGCGCTGATCGGGATCATGCCGATCGCGAACCACATCACGCGCGATGTCGATCTCGTCAAACGCGGCGCGGAACGCATCGCGCACGGCGATCTCACCACGCGAATTCCGGTGCGATCGAAAAACGAGATCGGTCACCTGGCCTCGGCCTTCAATCGAATGGCTGAGGATCTGAGCCTGCAACAGGAGCGGATCGTGGAGCAGGAGCGCGCTGCCATCGAGTACGAACGCAAATCCGTCGAGCTCGAGGAAGCGCGCCGTTTTCAGTTGTCGATGCTGCCGAAGGAAGTTCCGCAACTCAAGGAGTACAACATCGCGGTTTTCACGCAGACCGCGACGGAAGTCGGCGGCGATTACTACGATTTCCACGTCGAGCCGGGCCGCTCTCTCTCGGTCACGATCGGCGATGCCACCGGCCACGGCGCGCGCGCCGGCACGATGGTGGCGGTCATCAAGGCACTGTTCGCGGGCTACGGCGGCGTGCAGAGTCCGGCGGAATTTCTACACGACGCTGCCGAGAAAGTCCGCCGCATGGACCTCGGACGCATGGCTATGGCGCTGCAGCTCGCGCGTTTCGAGGGTTACCACGTGACGATCGCGTCGGCGGGGATGCCTCCCGCGTACCTCCATCGCGTTGCCAACGGCACGGTCGAAGAAGTCGCGCACAGCGCCACTCCGCTCGGAACGCTCGGCGATACGTACAATGACATCACGCTGAACATGTCGGTCGGCGACACGCTGTTGTTCATGAGCGATGGCTTCCCGGAGTTGATGAGCGGCTCGGGACAGCAACTCGGCTATCCCGGCGCTGCGGATGCCTTCGGCGCTGCCGCGAAAGCGGAGACCTCGGACGGCGTGATCGCCGAGCTGTCCGATGTTGTGCGCCGCTGGCATGGCGAGCAGGCGCCTAACGACGACGTCACATTCGTCGTCGTGCGCGCCGTGTAACCGCAGCGCGGCATTCTGCCGCCGGCTGGAAGCCGGCGCTCCGATAGAATCTCCGCCATGTCGAAAATCGTCCGCCTCTTTGCGATCGTCACTTTTCTCGCCGTCCCCGCGTTCGCTGCCACACACGCCGAGCGGATCGACGCGCTCATTTCCGCTTACAACAAGCTCCGGCAGTTCAACGGATCGGCACTGGTCGCCGAGAAGGGGAGCGTCATCCTCGAAAAGGGTTACGGTCTCGCCAATATCGAGTGGCAGATCCCCAACACGCCCGACACGAAATTCCGCATCGGCTCGATCACCAAACAGTTCACATCGATGGTCATCATGCAACTTGTCAGTGAAGGCAAAATCAAACTCGACGAGAAGATCACGACTTATCTTCCTGACTACCGCAGGGACACCGGCGACAAAGTCACCGTGCGCCATCTGCTGACGCACACCTCCGGCATCCCGAGTTACACGAGCATTCCGGGCTTCTTTCAGAATCAATCGCGCGATCCGTACGCGGTCGGCGATTTCGTGAAGAAGTACACGATGGGCGACCTGGAGTTCGAGCCCGGCTCGAAATTCTCGTACGACAATTCCGGCTACTTTCTCCTCGGCGCGATCCTCGAGCGCGTGACCGGGAAGTCGTACGAGAAGAACCTGCAGGAGCGCATCTTCGGTCCGCTCGGAATGAAAGACAGCGGCTACGATCGCTCGAACACCGTCCTCTCGCATCGCGCATCGGGGTATGTCCTCACGCCGGCCGGTTACGAGAATGCTCCGTATCTCGACATGACGATTCCCTTTGCGGCCGGCTCGCTCTACTCCACAGTCGCGGATCTCTACACGTGGGACCGCGCGCTCTACGCTGACAAGCTTCTCGCGCCGGAGCTGAAGAAGGCGGTGTTCACGCCAAATCTGAGCGAGTACGCGTTCGGCTGGGCGGTGCATAAATTGAAGCTCGATAACAACAGCGAAGTGGACACGATCTCGCACGACGGCGGGATCAACGGCTTCAACTCCACCATCGTTCGATTTCCCGGCATGCAGGACCTGATCGTCCTTCTCGACAACACTTCACGCGGCGACAGGATCGACGACCTCGCGCGCGGAATCGCCGACATCCTTCACGACGTCGAAGCACCGCAGCCGCGCATCTCGCTGATCGATGAATTGATGAAGACGCTCTCGAGCGGCAACGGAAAGCAGGCCGTGGCGCGCTATCGCGAACTGAAAGCAAAGGCTCCGGCGCAATACGATTTCCGCGAGCCCGAGCTGAATCGCCTCGGCTATCTCTTGCTGCAG
This sequence comes from Acidobacteriota bacterium, assembly GCA_030948915.1. GTDB lineage: Bacteria > Acidobacteriota > Thermoanaerobaculia > Gp7-AA8 > Gp7-AA8 > Gp7-AA10. The sequence goes on along the minus strand of JALYZI010000066.1, from coordinate 3,192 downwards.
CAAGGCCGCGTCACGGATGCAATCGACATCTTCGCGCTCAACGTCGACGAGTATCCAGCCACCTGGAACGTCTACGACAGCCTCGGCGAAGCATATGCCGCGCATGGTGACCGCGACCTGGCGATCAAGAACTACAAGAAATCGATCGAGCTGAATCCGAAGAATACGAATGGCGTCGATGCGCTGAAACGACTCGAACAGCCGGCGGCCGCGGTCGACGCCGCGACGCTCGAAAAATACGTCGGCAATTACGCGCTTGCGCCGGGCTTCAACCTGGCCATCACTCGCGATGGGAGCACGCTCTTCGCGCAGGCGACCGGTCAGTCCAGAGTCGAGCTCGCCGCCGACTCGCCGACGGAATTTCACATCCTGGCCGTGAAGGCGTCGATCACGTTCGCTCCCGACGGAAGCGCGTTGACGTTGCATCAGGGCGGGCGCGATGTACCAGCGAAGCGGCAGTAATAGGAGCGCCGGCATTCTGCCGGCCGGTCGCGGCGGCTTCCAGCCGCCGATTCTTTTGCGCGACCGCAGAATGCGGCCTCCACTACAACAGCGGCCCGATCGACTTACGCATCAGCAGCTCCGAGTGGCCGCGGATGAGGTAGTCCTTCAATTCGCCGACGAGCGTGTATCCGAGCCGTTCGTAGAGCTGCCGCGCGCGAGGGTTGAACGAGGAGACGCACAGGAAGACGTTCGGCGTCTCGGCGAAGATCCGTTTTTCGGCAAACTGCACGAGCTCGGTGCCGAGTCCGGAGCCGCGTGATGCGGCATCGACGCAGACGGTCTGGATGTAACCGACGAACGCGCCTCGCATGTTGAGGACGATGAAGCCTGCAATGCGGCTGTCGTTGTCGGCGACGTAGATCTCGCGGGTCGGATCTCCGACGATCGCCAGCGACTGATCGAAGGTACGTCCGATCGTAATCCACGGCTCGGTCGAACACATCATCTCGGCGCAGCGGCGCGCCTCTTTTTCGTCAGCCAGCGGGCGAATCGCGACCATGCGATGATGTTGTCATGAGCACTCCACTCGCCGCCACTGACTATCCCGCCTACGCGAAGCGCTATATCGATCTCGTTCCCGAGGAAGACATCATCGCCGGACTCGAGAAACAGGGGAGGGAAACCTGCGCGCTGCTCCGCTCGCTCAGTGAAGAAAAAGCTGCATCCCGATATGCGCCCGACAAATGGAGCATCAAGACGGTGGTCCGGCACTTTACCGACGCGGAACGCATCTTCGGCTACCGCGCACTGGCGATTGCGCGCGGCGACAAGAATTCGCTGCCGGGCTTCGAAGAAAACGACTACGCGGCCGCGTCCGATGCCGACCTGCTGAGGATGCGCGATCTGGCCGATGAGTACGAGAGCGTTCGCCGATCGACGGTGGCGTTCTACCGCGGCCTATCTCCGGAGGCCTGGAAGCGCACCGGAACCGCCAACAACAGTCCGGCGACCGTCCGCGGACTGGCGTACACGACGCTGGGACACGAACGGCATCACTTGAAAGTGCTGCGCGACAAATACGACGTCCGCTAGAACGGAACTTCGTCGTCTTCTTCGACCTGAGTCGCCGTCGCGCTTCCGCCTTTGCGCGCACCCGCGTATCCGCCGCCGCTCGGAGCGCCGTTCTCATCGCCTTTGCGATCGAGCATCTGCATCTGATTGGCGATGATCTCGGTCCGATACTTCTTTACGCCGGTTTCTTTATCGTCCCAGCTGTCGGTGCGGATCGCGCCCTCGATGTAGACGAGCTTCCCCTTGCGCAGATACTGGCCGCAGATCTCCGCCAGTTTTCCCCACGCGACGATGTTGTGCCACTCGGTGCGTTCCTGCTTCTCACCGGCCTTGTCGGTGTAACGATCGTCGGTCGCGATGGAGAATTTCGCGACGCTCGTTCCGCTGGGTGTTGCACGGATCTCCGGATCTTTTCCGAGGCGTCCAACGAGGATGACTTTGTTTACGCTTGCCATGATGCGATTGTAATCCGAAGAATGTTCGCGGGATCCGTTTTCTACGATGGGTAGATTGGAGCGAGCGCGACGTATCGGACGACCACGACGTAATGGCAAATGCTGCCCGCCAGAACGCACAGATGCCAGATGCCGTGCATGTGCGCGACGCGTTTCGAATACGCGAAGAAAACGATTCCGGCCGTGTAGCACAGGCCGCCCGCGATCAACCACGTGATTCCGACCGGCGGCAGCGCGCGCCGCAGCGGACCGAAGGCCGCGACGATCAACCATCCCATCAGTAAATACAGCGTGATCGAGATCGCCCGGAGCCGGCCGTGGAAGAGAACGTCCTTCGCGATTCCGATGACCGCGAGCGTCCACACGATTCCGAACAGCCACCAGCCGAGCGGTCCGCGCAGCGTCACCAGCGTGAATGGCGTGTACGTTCCCGCGATCAGCAGGTAGATCGATGTGTGATCGAAGACGCGAAAGACGAGCTTCGCCCTGCCATGGAGGCTGTGATAGAGCGTCGAGCTGAGATACAGCACGATCAGCATGCTTCCGTAGACGGCGACCGCCGTGACCGTGCGCGCATCGGCTTTTGCCACTGTGAGCGTGACCGCGACCGCCGTCGCGATGATCGCCAGCACCGTGCCGACGAGATGGGTGATGGTGTTGAACCGCTCGCCGTGAACCATGACTTAACGTAGCACACTCTTGTGGAGCTCCGGCGCTCCTCTAGAATCCCGAGCCTGTGCGTTGCGTCATTCAGCGCGTTCGCCGCGCAGCGGTGTCGGCCGGCGACGAGATCGTCGCGGAGATCGGCATCGGAATGCTCGTTCTCGCGGCGGTGGAGAAAGGCGACACCGAGCAGTCGATGCGCGAGTCCGCGCGCAAAATCCGCGAGCTGCGAATCTTCAGCGACGACGCCGGCAAGATGAATCGCGATGTCGCCGAAACCTGCGGAGCGATCCTGGCGGTCTCTCAATTCACGCTCGCGGGCTCGATCGCGCGCGGACGCCGTCCCAGCTTCGACAACGCCGAGGAGCCGGGGAGGGCGCGCGAGATGTTCGAGATTTTCGTCGCGGCGCTCGGCGCATCGGGCATCGTCGTGAAGACCGGACGCTTTCGCGAAATGATGATCGTCTCGCTCGAGAACGACGGCCCGGTCACATTCGTATACGAGTCCTGAGTCCTGAGTCCTGAGTCCTGAGACGGGCGGCGTGACTCAGGACTCAGG
>JALYZI010000026.1 GCA_030948915.1 Acidobacteriota bacterium | reverse complement strand
CCCTCGGCCTCGATGTCGTCGCGCGCAAATCGCTGTTCGAGGAAGTGATCGCCGAGATGGCCGATCGCGGCATCACGGTTTTTCTGACGACGCACGATCTCGCCGGAATCGAAACGCTCGCCGATCGAGTCGCGATCATGAAGAACGGCTCGCTCGTCCTCGAGGAAGACCTCGATGCGCTGAAGGCACGATTCCGCCGCATTCGTTTCGCCGCGCAACCGGTGGCGCTCGAACAGAGTGCCCTGCGCACCGCGCTGGTCCGCACCTGGGGAAGCGGAGCCGAGGCGATCGTGACGAACTATGACGACGTGGCGTTCGAGCGTCTGCACAGCACCAACGCCGAAGTCTCGGCAATGTCGCTCGAAGATATTTTCATCGCCGTCTCCGGCGAAGGAGCCAAGTCATGAAAAACACTCTCGTCATCACTCGCCGCGAGCTGACCGAGAAACGGTTTGTCGTTCTGACGGCCATCGCGTTTGCAGTCCTGGCGCTGATCGTGCCGTTCGTGCCGGGCGTTCACAGCGGCGAGCGGCGCAACGCGATCGCGGTGGCATCGCTGATCTTCGCGACCGGGTTCACCGGAGGCCTGGCCGCGATTCTCGGCGCCAGCATCATCGGAAAGGAACTCTCCGATGGCCGGCTTTCGTTCTACTTCTCGAAGCCGGTTTCGGCTGCCTCGATCTGGTTCGGAAAGCTGATCGCCGCGACGCTGCTGATCGTGGTGTCGTTCACGATCATTGTCTCGCCGGCATTTTTCGCGGGGATCACCGGAGTCATCAGGACGTGGACGAGTCTCGGCGACTCGCTGCCGACGGTTCGCATCATCCTGGCTGGTGCGGCCGTGCTTTTTCTCGTCGGCCACGTCATCGGTACGTTCGTGAGGTCGCGATCGGCGTGGCTGGTGTTCGACTTCGTCGCGGCGACTGTCTGCGGAATTGCGATCTGGATGATCGGACGCTCGCTCCTGCTCGGATACGCGATCGAGTTGACGCGGCGGCTGTGGGTGATCCTCGCTGTTTTTGCAGCCCTCGCGATTCTGGCCGGCGGCTTCTGGCAGGTTGCGCGAGGACGCACCGACCGCAAACGCAGTCATATCGAGCTTTCGCGATTTCTGTGGATGGCGCTCGGTTGCGCGCTCCTCGTGCTCACCGGATACACGGTGTGGGTCACTTCGATCAGTTTCTCGGCGCTCATCCCCGAGTCGTTAGATCAATCGAATAAGGGCACCTGGGCGGTCATCAGTGGAGTGGGCAACCACCGCGGAGACTACCGCGCATCGTTCCTTTACAACGTGCGGGACGGTCGTGCGCAACGCATTCCTTTCGCCCTCGGTCCATGGACCACGACCGAATTTTCCGGTGATGAAAGAACAGTCGCGTGGGTTTCGAGAGCGACTCTGGCGAGCGCACCGACCGAGTTGTACCTCGCAAAGCTCGACTCTCCGAATCCACAGATGATCGCAACCGGCATCCCGTTCAGCGGAAATTACTGTCTGTCCGATGATGGCTCGCGGGCGGCCGTTTCTGAATTTGGCAACCTGATCACAGTCTACGATCTCGCATCACACACATCCCTCGGATCGGCACGCGTGCCGAACGCGCGGTGGATTACTCCGCTATTCGTGTCGAACGATGTCGTCCGGATCTTCGACCATAGCAACCAGGCGACTCGTGTCTACGAATATGACGTCGCGAAGAAGGTTTTTCGCCAGACCGGCGAGGCTCCGGCCGAATTCTGGCGGTTTACTGCCGACAAGACGCGCGCGATTGCGTATTGGAAGCGGCCTGACATCACGATTTACGATGCGCGGACGGGTCGGCTCCTGACGACGATTCCGATCAAAGCGGCGTCGGCGAAGTTTCTCAGGGACGGACGCGTCGCGGCAATCGACGATCGAAATGTTCTGCATGTTTTCACGGCGGGCGGCGCGCCGATTCGATCGATAGCCCTCCCGGCGGAAACCGTTTCACCGATGTGGGAGATCGGTGGCGGCCTCATTGTCGTCGTGGTCAAGATGCGTCAGACCGATCTGGTGATCGATATCGACCGCGGCGCGATTGTGCGCACTGAAACCGGACTGTTGCCGTCATATCACGGCCAGGGCCCGCTGCTTCTATGCTCGAACAAGGAGCACGAACTCGTGGTGTGGAATCCAGCCACCGGAGAGAAGCGCATCGTGCTCAAGCGTTCATGATCGGTAGGCAAGCCATACGAGCAGCAATGCGATCGCGGCCGGGAGCGCCTGTATCCACAGAATCGATCGCTTGGCGGTGATCGCGCCGAAGATGCCCGCGATGATCACGCAAGTCAGGAAGAAGATCTGCGCGTGGAATCCCTCATACAGCGACCAGATCAAGCCGGCCGCCAGGAATCCGTTGTACAGACCCTGATTCGCCGCCAGCGCTCTGGACGACTCCGCGAGCTCTTTTGTGAGACCGAAGATTCGGCGTCCGGCCGGCTTCGTCCACAAGAACATCTCGAGAACCAGGAACATCAGGTGTTCAAGCGCGATGAAGACGATTGCGAGTTGGGCCAGCATGAGTATTGTTGTAGCACGCGCACGGCATGCTCGAACAGCGTGCGGATATTCAGACGCGTTCAGACTCGCGGAGGCAGTACTGCTTTCGCATCACGCCTTCGCCAGAGGGTTGCGATGACTGCGCCGATCAGCGCGCCGACGCCGTCGGGCAGCAGATCGGTGGCCCGGCAATAACCCGTCCCGGTTGCGCCTTCCTCGAGTTCAATGAGGATGCCGACAGCGATCGTCGCCGTCGCCGCGATGAATAGTGCATAACGACTGCCGCGAAATTGGACCCACGTCATCAGAAAGAACGCGCCCCACAGAGAAATGTGCTTGTACTTCATGAGTGAATTGAAAGCGAGGTCGAGCGTGATCTGCATGTCGCACGGAGGTCGGTGGAGGTGAAAACCGGTGCGCGCCGGAATCCACACAAACGCGAGGATCACGAAAATCGCATAAGCCCATCGCGCGCCGCGCAGCGAGAAGACAAACAGAACGACCCAGGCGACGATGGCGATTGCTAGAAGCATTGGTGCGATTCACTCAAGAGCGACGACCAGTCTCAGTCCCACGGTGAAGTCTGGCGATTGATCTCAGACGTTGCCGCCGGCCTAACGTCAATTCGTTCCCGCTCGGCTAGGCTTAACCAACTGTGCCAAGCGCAATATCTCCAGCTGGAACATAGGTGCTCATCACAACGCCAGATGCTGAGACCCTCGAAGCCACGAGCCGCAGTGCACATGGCTTTGCGCCTTTTTCAAACAATCGCTTCCCACGGCCAAGAACGACGGGGTAGGTCCATACGTGGTATTCGTCAATGAGCGATACGACTTGTAGCGTCTGAATTAGATTACCGCTGCCAATGATTTGAAGGTCGTGTCCGGGCTGCCCCTTGAGCGCGGTGATGGCAGAAACGACGTCACCGCCAAGTACCGATGCGTTGTTCCATTTCAATTTTTTCAACGTGCGGGACGCCACATGTTTTTTTGCCGCTTTGAACGTCCGGGCAATCGCATTATCCTCTGCTTGGCGAGGCCAATAAGCCTCGAATATTTCGTAAGTTTTTCGGCCGAGTACAAGCTCTCGATCTTTACCATCGAAACCTGACGCAGAAAGATCCATTCCTTCGTCCCAGAAAGCCGAGGTCCAACCACCTAACGTAAAATTTTCGGTTGGATCTTCGTCCGGTCCGCCTGGGGCCTGCATGACACCGTCCAGTGACGTAAACGTGGACGCGATGAGTTTTCTCATGTAACTCTCCTTACGGTTGGATTACATCGTGCGATGGCTTCTTATCCGTCACACCGCGACGGCTTAACGCTCAAGTACGTCTCAGATTGTCAGAACTGCTGCAGCACGCGCACGTCGTTCTCGAACAGAGTGCGGATGTTCGGGATGTCGTACTTGATCATCGCCGCGCGGTCGAGCCCGAAGCCGAAAGCAAATCCGCTCCACACATCGGGATCGATGCCGACATTGCGCAGCACCTGCGGATGGACCATGCCGCTGCCGAGAATCTCCATCCATCCGGTGTAAGAGCAGGTGGCGCATCCTTTTCCGCGGCAGAATACGCACGACATGTCGACCTCCGCCGACGGTTCAGTGAACGGGAAGTAACTCGGACGCATCCGCATCGCGAGGTCTGCGCCGAACAGACGCTTGATGAATTGCTCCAGCGTCGCTCGCAGATGTCCGATGTGAATGCCGCGGTCGACGAGCAATCCTTCGGCCTGATGAAACACCGGCGACTTGCGCATCGTGATCTCGTCTCGCCGATAAACGCGGCCGCACGACAACACCCGCAGCGGCGGTTTGATCCGCTCCATCGTCCGGATCTGCACGTTCGAGGTGTGCGTGCGCAGCAGAAGCTGATCGACATCGAGGAAGAACGTGTCCTGCATGTCGCGCGCGGGATGATCGGGCGTGAAGTTGAGCGCTTCGAAGTTGTACCAGTCGGTCTCGACTTCCGGACCGGGATCGAGCGAGTAGCCCATCTCCACGAAGATCTCCTCGAGCTCGCGGCGCACGAGCGTCGTCGGATGGAGGTGACCGAGGCGGGGAGCGCGGCCGGGGAGGGTGACGTCGAGGGTCTCCCGTGCCTCTTTGCTCGCCGATTCCGCCGACGCGGCGCGTTCCGCTCTTTCCTTGAGCGCGCTCTCGAGGCGATCGCGCAGTTTGTTGAGCGCGTCGCCGACGTCCTTCTTCTGCTCTTTGGGAACTTCCTTCAGACGTGCGAAGAGCGCCGGAATCAATCCGCCTTTGCGGCCGAAGTAGCGCACGCGGATCTCATCCAGCTCGTGTGCAGTGTTCGCGGAGGCGAGGTCGCGATCGAAGTCCGCGCCGGCTCGAGTGATGTCGTCGATCACGACGACATCTTACTTCGTGGCAGCTTTCGCTTTGTCGAGCGCGCCGCGTGCGGCGTCGACGAACGCCGTGAACGCCGCGCTGTCTCGAACAGCGATGTCAGCGAGCACCTTGCGATCGATCGTCGAGCCGGCGGCCTTCAGGCCGGCCATCAGCTGCGAATACGACATGCCGTTGGCGCGCGCGGCGGCGTTGATGCGAGCGATCCACAGCTTTCGAAAATCGCCTTTGCGATCCTTGCGGCCGGCATACGCCATGTTGAGGCCGCGCTCGACCTGCTGCTTCGCGATGCGGTGGCCGCGCGACTTCATCCCCCAGAAGCCTTTGGCGGCTTTCAGGATCTTGGCGCGACGATTCTTTCTCTTGGGACCGCGTTTTACTCTGGGCATCTCATTCTCCTCGTTTTAGGTTTCATGAGCGGGCGGGTCAGGAGAACCGCGCCTCGCTCGATATGTGAGTGCTGAGTGCTGAGTGCTAGTTCCACCCTCTCAGCACTCAGCGCTCAGCACTCAGCACTCATAGGTACGGCACCATCTTCATGACGGTCTTCTTGTTCGCCTTCGAGACCTCGGTCTCCGACCCCAGGGCCGCTTTCCGGCCGGGGCGCTTCTTGGTCAGGATGTGCGAATGGAAGGCATGACTGCGCTGCAGCTTACCGGTGCCGGTCTTCCTGAACCGCTTGGCGGCTCCGCGATGGGTCTTCAGTTTCGGCATAGCGGGACTCCTAACTTGCTCCATTCACTGTGAATTCCCGGGCGTCAGGCGTCAGGCCTCGGGCGTCAGCCCGCCCTTCCTGA
>JALYZI010000020.1 GCA_030948915.1 Acidobacteriota bacterium | reverse complement strand
TGATTGGAGTCGGGGTGGTGTTCGCACCAGCCCACTCTCTCGGCGCCAGCGCTTTTCACGTGACCCCGATTCGGGTTGATTTTGATCGCAACACGACGAGCACGGTGATGACCCTGGTCAACGAGAGCACGGAGGAGCTGCGGTTTCAGATCTCCGTTGCCTCGTGGCAGCAAGACAGGCAGGGTCAGATGCAGTTGACGCCGACGGAAGACATCGTTTTTTTCCCCGCGCTGCTGGCGTTGAAGGCAGGCGAGGAACGCAAGGTGAGGGTGGGTAGGACCGTGGCGCCGGCGGGTGTAGAAAAGACTTATCGGATTTCGTTCGAAGAATTACCGCCGCTCCTGAAGGCCGGCGATCCGCCCAAGGGTTCTCAGGTGAAGATCATTACCAAGATGAGCATCCCGATCTTCGTGGTTCCTGACAATCGCAAAACGGCGGCCGAGATTGTCGCTACCGCGATTCGCGACGGCAAGCTCACATTCGATCTGAAGAACAACGGCAACGTGCACTACATGGCGCAGTCGGTGCGCGTGATCGGAATGGGTGAGGGCAACCAGGCGGTGTTCGATCGCCAGCGGCAGGGGTGGTACATCCTGAGTGGCGAGACTCGATCATTCGACATGGAGCTGAAGCCCGAGGAATGCGCGAAGTTGAAGTCGATCCGGCTCGAGGTTCGGACCGACATGTCAGAAGTACCTGAGTCCTCGACGTTGAAAAAAGATTTTGACATGCCGTCTGGCGCCTGCGGGCACTGACGGTCTAGTAACGGAGATAGTGGTCCATGAGCGTTCGGTTGCAACAGACAGCACTCATCGCGCTCCTTCTGCTGACGGCGGTCAGTGGATTGGCCGATGGCCGGGCGACACTCAAGATCGATGTCACCGCGCTGGTCACGCCAAACTGCCGGATGACTCTCACTCCGCTCACCTTCGGTAACTACGATCCGCTCGGCTCGAACGCATCGCAGCAGCTCGACGCCACTGCGACTCTTTCCCTGACGTGCACACGCAACTCGATCGCGACAATCGCCATCGACCAGGGACAGAATCCGGCCGGCGGCAATCTGACACGCCGACTTGCTGCTGGCGATCAGCGGCTCGACTATGAGATCTATCGCGACGCGGCGCGAACCGAGACATGGAGCGTCGGTACGAACGCGGTCCGCTACGTCTCGGCCGCCGGAGTCTCCTCAACGAATCAGCTGATGGTCTACGGGCGCATCCCGTCAGGTCAGGAAGTCGCGGCTGGAAGCTACAACGACGTCGTCACGGCGACGGTCGACTTCTGAGAGGGTGGGTGTGATCTGCGAGCCCACCGAATCCTGAGCCGACTGGCTCGCTGCGTGGCGCTCGCTACGATCCCCATACTCGCGATCCCGGCATCAGCACAGGAGAACCGCATCATTGTTCCCGTCACGATCAACGAAGTGCCGAAGGGCGAAATGCTCATCGCCCTCCGCGGCGACGACATTCACATCCGCGTCAGCGATCTGCAGCAGGCGGGAATGTCGGGCGCGATGTGGAACCGCATCGTGAACCTCTCCCGGCTCTCGGCCCGCATGCAACTCCAGGGCGACGAGACAATCTCGCTCCGTCTTTTCGAGCCGCTCCTCCGATACAAGTTCGACGAAGCGGCACTGACTCTGAGCATGACCGTCGACGCCCGTCTCTTCGGTCAAACCGCATTCGATCTTCAGGTTCGAAGGCCGGCCGACCTGCAGTATTCGAAGGCCATCAGCACGTTTCTCAATTACGCGGTCAGCTCGCGCGGCGTGAGCGATCTCGGTTTCAGCGGCGAGACAGGGACGAGCATCGGCGGCAATCTGATCTACAACAGCTTCTTCCGGCCGGCAGGCGGAAAGCTCCTTCGCAGCTTGAGCCAGTTCATCGTGGACGACACGACGCGGCTTCGCCGCTGGACGTTCGGCGACGCAATCGCCAGCACCGACACCCTCGGCGGCTCGGCGGCACTTGGCGGAATGACGCTGTCGCGCAACTTCAATCTCGATCCCTATTTTCTGCGATATCCATCGTACGGTCTGGCAGGCACGGCGACCACGCCGTCGACCGTCGACGTCTATGTGAATGGCGTGCTGGTGCAGCGCAGCGAAGTTCCGCCAGGACCATTCGATCTCCGCAACATTCCGGTCTCCGCGGGAAGCGGAACGGCGCGCGTTGTCATTCGCGACGCGTATGGCAACGAGCACGTTCAAACGCAATCGTTTTACTACTCGACCGCGGTTCTGGGCCGCGGAACGAGCGAATTCAGTTACTCGGTGGGTGCGCTGCGCCGGAATTTTTCAACCTCGAGCTTCGACTACGGCGATCCGGCCATCCTTGGATTTCATCGCTACGGACTGACCGACACGCTGACCCTCGGCGGTCGTTTCGAGACCACACGCGGTCTCGTTTCGGGCGGCGGTGGCGCCAGCATGCGGACGCGAATCGGCGATGTCGAAGCGACGGCTGCCGTCAGCTCACACGACGGAGAGAACGGTACGGCAGGCGGCGCAACCTATCGCTATCTCGGACGGCGGGTGAGCTTCGGCGGCACTCTTCGCACGTTCAGCCGCACCTACGCCAATCTGAACACGATTCAAGAACCGGCAGATCTGCGCATTCTGCGCGACGGCAATGCGTTCATGTCGCTGCTCATTCCGCGCGGAAGCTTCACGATTCAGTGGAACTCGGTGCGCTTTCCAAATCAGCCGGTCAATGATCACATCGCACTCCTCACCAGTGTGTCGGTGTCGCGCGCGACGTTTTATCTGTCGGTCGGCCAGGCCAATCAGGGCGGCCGGCGGCATGCCGACTACTTCGCGGGCATCGGTGTCTACGGCGCGCACATGACGACAGCGAACGTCTCGGTGAGCGGCGGCAACGGAAGGCCGCAGCAGACCGTCGAGATTCAGCGTCCGCTGCCGGTCGGCACGGGATTCGGTTATCGCCTCTTCAGCACGACCGGCGGCGGTAATAAAACGGGCAATGCCGTTCTGCAATACAACGCTCCATTCGGCCAGTACGACGTCGGGCTCGATCCGTATCACACGAGTTCGAAACCGACGATCAACGCTTCGGGCGGCTTCGTCTACGAAAAGGGAGCGTTCCAATTCACCAGGGCAATCCAGGATTCGTTCGCGCTCGTGCGCGTGCCCGGAGTGCCGAACGTCCGCGTCTACTTGAGCAATCAACTCGTTGGACGCACGGACGCCAACGGCGATCTGCTCGTCCCCAACATGCTGTCGTACTACGGCAACACCGTCCGCATCGACGATCGCGACATTCCGCTCGACTACGACGTCCGCCAGATTCAGGAGACGATCGCGCCGACGTTCCGCGGAGGTGCTTTCGTCGAGTTTCCCATCCAGCGCGTGCGAACGATCGCCGGATCGGTCGTGGTCAAAACCAGCGCCGGCGACGTCGTCCCTGCTTTTGGCGAGCTGACCGTGAACGACGACCGCTTGCGCAGTTACACGTCGCCGCTCGGAAGACAGGGAGAGCTCTACCTCGAAAACATCCCGCCGGGCACGTTCACCGCAACTGTGGAATTCAGCGGTGGCGAGTGCGCCGTCACGATCGTCATTCCGCCGACGTCGGGCAATATTGTCAAACTCGGAATACTGCCGTGTACCCCAACGAGGAAAACGCCATGAAACGCTCCATCGTGTTCGCAGCGATAATTGCGATCGTCGGAAGTGGCGGCGGAGCGATGGGGCAGACGTGTTCGTTTTCGCCGGCGCCGGCCGGGGCAAACTTCGGCAACTACTCCGTCTTTGCTGGCGGCGGGCCGCAGATCACGACGCCGACATTCAATGTGCAGTGCACGGCCGCGAACACGCAGATCGGCGTTTTGTTTACTCGCGGGACCAACTCGGCGTCCTACACGCCGCGTACGATGATGCGCGCCGGCGGCACTCTGCTCAGTTACAACCTTTATCTCGACGCCGCGGATACGCAGATCTGGGGCGACGGCAGCGGCACGACCAGCTGGAAGTTTGTGACAACCGGCGCCGCGAATACTGTTTTCGTTCCTGCGATCCCGATTTATGGTTCGCTTCCGACTGGCGCGGATGTCCCCGCCGGTGTCTATAGCGACACCATCACGGCGACGCTTTACTGGCTGCAGGGCGGAAATCTCACCTGGACGACGGCGAACTTCAACGTAACAGCGACCGTGCTCTCCGAATGCACCGTCTCCGCATTCGCCATCAACTTCGGCGCTTACGAGCCTGTTGTCACAAACAAGATCGTTCCGCTCGACTCGACCGCCACGATCAGCGTCTTCTGCACGAAAAACACATCCGGCAACGTCACGCTCGACAACGGATCCAACTTCTCCGCCGGCAACCGCCGGATGAAAACCGGCGGCGGCGCGTTCATGACGTATGACGTCTACACGGACGCGGCCCGAACGACGATCTGGAACGCCGTCAACATCAACACCGCAAGCTCGACGTCGAAGCTCACGGCCCTCGGCGGCGGATTCACCGCTTATGGTCGAATCGCAGCAGGTCAGGACGTACCTGCTGGCGCGTACACAGACACGCTGCAGAGCGTGGTGAATTACTGAGGAACTATGCGACGCATCCTTTTCGTCACGACTCTGATCGCTATCCTGTTCGCTCGCAAAGCGACCGGGCAGAATTGCAGTTTCAGCCCTGCGCCCGCAAGTGCGGCTTTCGGCAACTATTCGGTCTTTCCTTCCGGACCACCGCAGACGACAACGCCGACGTTCAACGTGGATTGCAGTTCGAATAATGTGCGGATCACGGTTACTCTTTCTCGCGGCATCAACTCGGCATCTTTCAATCCTCGAACGATGAAGAATGGCGGAGGCATACTCCTCAATTACAACCTTTACGTCGATGCCGCGAACACGCAGATCTGGGGTGACGGAACCGGCGGCTCGGTCTCGCAGTCGTACACGACGAGTGCCTCGCAAAATGGCTTGCCGGCGCCGGTGCCGATCTACGCTTCTCTACCGCTCGGGCAAAATGTTGGCGCCGGTTCATACACGGACACCGTTACAGCAACGCTCTCCTGGATGCGAGGCGCTAATCCGGCGTCGACCACGGCAACCTTCAACGTCACTGCCACCGTCGTGGGTGACTGCACCGTCTCGGCGTTCTCCATGAACTTCGGTTCGTATGAACCGGTCGTTGCCAACGCGGCCCTACCGCTCGATTCGACTGCCACCATCAACGTCTATTGCACGAGTGGCACAACGGGCAGTGTCGCGCTCGACAACGGAAGCAACTTCTCCGCCGGCAAACGGCAGCTGAAGAGCGCGGCCGGCGTATTCATGACCTATGAGATTTACAAAGACTCGGGCAGGACGACGGTCTGGAACGCAGTCGGCATCAACAGTGCGACCTCGGCGAACAAGGCCGTTCCGCTCGGGGGCGGATTCATCGCATACGGACGGATCGCGGCTGGACAGGACATTCAGGCCGGCGCGTACAACGACACGCTGCAAGCCACCGTGACTTACTGAGCCGCGATCACAACGAGCGTCACGTCGTCGTTGAATTCGCCGGTCGAGAACTGGCGCAGCTCTTCGAGTATTTTCTCCTGCAGCTCGCGGGCGTCAAGGTGACGGCAGCGGAGGATCAGCTCGATGAGGCGATCCTCTCCGAATTCCTCCTCGCCGCGGCGCGCTTCCGAAACGCCGTCGGTGAACAGCACGACCCCTGTCGCCGGCGCCTAACACTGCAGCGTCCTGTTCGTGCGGCGTGTCTTTGATCAGGCGCGACATCGCAGGTCCGCCGCGCGCGAGGCGCTCGACTGTCCCATCGACGCGCACGAGGATCGGCGGATTGTGTCCGGCGTTGCGTACGAGAAACCGGCCCATCCGCGCCGGTCTGCAGTCTCGACGCGCCACGTGCAATAAATCGACAGGCCAACCAGCACTGCGATGGCGATCAGGAGACCGATGGCTTTGCGGCGGGCGATGGGCACGAGCAGTATTGTCTTACGGTCGGCGCGAGAGCGAGTTATATAGAATGCGTCGATGGCCGAGCTTCCCGGAGTTGCGCGCGAGACTCTCGACGTCGATGTCGTGATCGTCGGCGCCGGCCCGGCTGGGCTCGCAACGGCCTACCAGCTTGTCAGGCTGATTAAGGCGAACAACGAGCTGTCCGACAAGAAACTCGAGGGGATCTCGATCGCCGTCCTCGAGAAGGGAAAAGAAGTCGGGTCGCACGGGATCTCCGGCGCTGTGATGGACCCGCGCGGGATCAACGAGTTGATGCCCGATTGGCTCGAGCGCGGATGCCCGGTTGAATCGCCGGTCACCGACGACGCCTTCTGGTTGATGTCGAAAAACTGGAAGTTTCCGGCGCCGATCCTTCCGCCCCCCGTCCAGAACCACGGCAACTACGTCATCTCCCTCGGCGAATTCGTGCGATGGCTCGCGCCGATCTGCGCCGAAGCCGGCATCGACGTTTTCCCCGAGTTCGCCGCAACGCGCGTGCTCGTCGAGGGCGGACGGGTGGTGGGCGTCCGCATCGGCGACAAAGGAATCGACAAACTCGGGCAGCGCAAACCGAACTACGAGCCGGGCGTGGACGTGCGCGCGAAAATCACGATCATCGCGGAAGGTCCCCGCGGCACGCTGAGCAAACAGCTCGCGGGCATGTTCGATCTCTACGCCGGAAAGAATCCGCAGGTCTACTCGCTCGGTGTGAAGGAGCTGTGGCAACTTCCTGACGATCGCTTCGCGCCCGGCAAAGTGATCCACACCTTCGGCTGGCCGCTCGACGCCGACACGTTCGGCGGTGGCTTCATCTACGGGATGAAGGATCGCATCGTCGACATCGGCTTCGTCGTCGGTCTCGACTACCGCAACCCGACGCTCGATCCGCATCACGAATTCCAACGATATAAATTGCATCCATCAATTCGTGCGATTCTCGAAGGCGGCAAGATGATCTCCGCCGGCGCGAAGGCCATTCCGGAAGGCGGCTACTTCTCGATGCCGCGCATGTATGGCGACGGATTCATGATCGTGGGCGATTCGGCCGGCTACCTCAACGGCGCCCGTCTCAAAGGAATCCACCTCGGCATCAAGTCTGGGATGCTGGCGGCTGAAGCGGCATTGCACGCGCTGCTGAGCGCAGACTATTCCGCGACGCAGCTGCGCGAGTACGAATCACTCTTCGAAAATTCGTGGGTCCGCGACGAACTGTGGCTGCAGCGGAATTTTCATCAGGCCTTCGAATACGGTGCGATCCTCGGCATGCTCAATGCCGGATTGGGCATCGTCACGAAGGGGCGCGGATTCGGAGTGATGCAACGCCTCGACGGCCATGCCGGACACGAACGGATGGAGCGCATTCAGCGCTACTTCTCGACCGAACATCCGCATCCGCCGGAAAAGATGACGTTCGACAACACCTACACGTTCGACAAAGTGACCGATGTCTATTACGGCGGCGTCGTTCATGACGAGAATCAGCCGGCGCATCTCCTCATTCTCGATACCGAGGTGTGCGTGACGCGCTGCACTGAGGAATATGGAAACCCGTGCTTCCACTTCTGTCCAGCAAACGTGTATGAGCCGCAACCGACCGCCAATGGACGCGGCCGTGTGCCCTTTTTGAATTTCACGAACTGCTTTCACTGCAAGACGTGCGACATCATGGATCCTTACCAGGTGATCACGTGGGTACCCCCGGAAGGTGGGGGAGGACCGAACTACAAGAAACTCTAGCTTTGTGATGCACGTCTCAGAGAAGTAAGAATTTCGAATGAAGAATGAAGAATTGAGAGATCTCGCGTGTCTACGGAACCGGTCATAGTCAATCGCACGTTCGAGAAGATCGCCACACTTCAGGCGAACGTCGAACGCGTCATCCGAGGAAAATCGGAGGTGGTGCAGTACTGCATCGCCGCGCTCCTTTCGAAAGGCCACATCCTTCTCGAAGATGTTCCTGGAGTCGGAAAGACGACGCTGGCGCACGCGCTTGCGCGATCGCTGTCGCTTTCGTTTCAGCGGATTCAATTCACGAGCGATCTTCTGCCCGCCGACATCGTCGGCGTAACGATCTACAACCAGGACCAGCAGGAATTCGAATTCGTTTCCGGGCCGATCTTCACGAATGTTCTTCTGGCCGACGAAATCAATCGCGCGACGCCGAAGTCGCAGTCGGCGCTGCTGGAAGCGATGAGCGAAGGCATGATCAGCATCGAGAAGCGCCGGTTGCCGCTTCCCGATCCATTCCTGGTCATCGCAACACAGAATCCGATCGAGCACGTCGGAACGTATCCGCTGCCCGAATCGCAGCTCGACCGTTTTCTGATGAAGCTGACGATCGGATATCCGAATTCAGTGGACGAGAAGAAACTCTTGCGCGCCGGCGGCGCTCAGGAGGCGCTCGAGCATCTGGAGCCGGTCCTCGACGCGCATGAGGTCAGCGAGCTGCAGGATCGAGTCGCGACGATTCACGTCAACGAGTCGCTCGTCGATTACCTGATGCACATCGTCCACACCACCCGCAATCATCCGGAGGTCTCGATCGGCGTCTCGACGCGCGGCGCGTTGACCTACTTCAAGGCCTGTCAGTCGCTGGCGATGGTCAGCGGCCGCGACTTCGTGATTCCGGAAGACATCAAAAGGCTGGCCGGGCCGGTGCTGTCGCATCGCATCGTGATGAAGGATCGGCGCAGCGCGCGAGGCGATTCCTCTGCCGAACAGAAGTTCATCGCGCGCATCCTCAACGAGATCCCGGTTCCGCGGTGAGCTCCTTCGAGTTCGACGGCGTCGTCCGCCTGACGAAGATCGGCATCACGTTCGTCATCTTCACCGTCGTCATCGGATTCGCGGCGATCAACACCGGCAACAACGCGCTCTACATCGCGCTCTCGTTCATGCTCGGCTGTCTGCTGCTGTCGGGGATCGCGTCGCAGCGCGGACTCAGACAACTCCGCGCGGAGTTCGACAGCATTCAGGAGGCTTGGGCGGGGCGGGCGGCGGTGGGGCGGCTTCGCATCATGAATCGATCGCGGATCTGGAACGTTCGCGACGTGATCGTGATGGCGAGCGAGTTGTCGGCTGCGCATTTTGTTCCGATCATCAACCGCCGCACTGAAGTCGCGGTCGAAGCATCATTTCTTTTTCAGCGCCGGGGCCTGGTGCAGCTCAACACGCTCGATCTCTACACGCGCTATCCATTCGGGTTCTTCTTCAAGAAGCGCCGCGTGAAGATTCGCGGCGAAGTCGTCGTGTTTCCGCGTCTTCTAGATTCGGGAGTCTCGGAGGATCGTTTTCGTCCGGTCGCGGGTGAGCAGCATCTCTCGAATCGCGCGGGCATTGGCTCGGAAGTGCATTCGTTCCGCGATTATGTGCGCGGCGATTCCGTCCGCCAGGTTTACTGGAAGAAGTCGGCGAGCATGGGCCGCTGGATCGTGAAGCAGACCGAAGTCGAAGCGGCGCGCGTCGTTCACGTGGTTGTCGATCCGTACAAACCGCGCGGCGT
>JALYZI010000008.1 GCA_030948915.1 Acidobacteriota bacterium | reverse complement strand
CGTCAGGCGTTGGGTGGCCGGGCCTGACGCCCGACGCCTGACGCCCGACGCCTGAGTCAGAACGTCTCCCCGATCCAGAACTCCGTCCGCTTCTTGCCGTAGCTGCCCTTCAGATCGGTGCGTTTCGCGAAATCCCAGTGCAGCTCGAGTCCCCAGAAGTTGAACGAGAGCCCGTAGCCGACCGAGGCGGCACCGTCGACGAGGCGGCCGTTCTTCCAGAACGAGTACGGCTGACCGTTGAACTTCGCGCCGCCGATGTCGAAAAACAGATCGCCCCGCACGCCGGTGAATGCCAGGATCGGCGTCGCGATGACGTCAATGAGCGGGAATCGGAATTCGAAATTCGCGAAGGCCGCCTGATTGCCGACGATCGATCGGAAGTCATAGCCGCGCAGCGTGTTCAGTCCGCCGAAGTAATAGAAATTCGGCACGTTGCCGCGCGAGTAACCGACGAAGAGGCGCGCGGCCAGCAGACTGCGCGAGGTGACCTGCAGATACTGGCGCGCATCGATCGTGTAGTCGTTGCTCAGCGTTCCTCCACGCTTGATGTCGGGGGCGAACGCAGTGCTGATCTCGTAGCGGCGGCCGGACACCGGCCCGAACTGCTTGAAGATCGTGCTGTCGCCGCTGAACGTCGAACTGGCGATCGGAAACGAATCGTTGAAGCTGATGAGGAAGAGATTCCCGACGGCATCGGAGACCGGCAGGCTGTAATTGCGGTTCTCGTAGCCGATTCCGGTGTCGATCCGGTGGTAACGATCGAACGGATAGCTGAGGATGCCCATGGCTCCGGTCTCGCGGTAGAGCTGGTGGCGTTCGAACAGTGAGCCGGTCGCGTTGGTCGGGGTCAGGTAGAACGATCGCTGGTCGAAGAGCCGGACTCCCCAGTTGGTCCGATGCTGCAGGTCGAAGTACAGAAAATCGAAGTTCGAGAATGACGAGACCGAATCGAGCGAGGCGATGAAGCGGCGATTACCGAGCATGTCGCTCATGAAGATCGTCGAACGCGAAACGAGAAGCTGATCGGAGGTCACGCCGGCGTTGACTTCGACGTCGTCGACGAACAGCTTGAATCCGCGCGGCTTGTCGATTTTGTCCTCGTCGATCGCGACTTCCACCGGCGGCTGAAATGTCGGGCGGCTGTCGGCGGTCATCGGCGCGGAGGGCAGCGTCGTTTTTTCGGCAGCGTGCAGCGGTTTGTCGGTCGGGGTCGAGAAGAGCTGCCATCGCCGCTTGTAGTACGACGCGAAGACCATCCGCTCCCGATTGTTCTGGCCCATGAAAACGACGGGCGTGAAACATCCGCCGACGACGTCGGTGTACTGCAGCAGATCGCCGTTTTCGAGATTGAGGGAGTAGACGTTGTACGCCGCAAAATTCGTGGGATCGGGCGGGGGCGTATCGCCTTGCCGCCTGGCTTTGTTCTCGGCATCTTCGAGGATCTCGGCGGCCTTCTCGACATTGCGCCCGGTCTGTTTGTCGGACGAGAAGAAGACGCGCTTGCCGTCCGGCGAGAACCAGGCGTCGATGTCGTTCCAGCTTCCGTTGGTGATCTGGAAGCGCTCGCCGGGATTTGCGAGATTCAGTTTGAAGAGCTTCGCGTATCCGCCGACGACCGACGAATAGACGAGCCATTTGCCGTCCGGGGAGAAGACCGGCGCGCCGTCGAAGAATTTGTCGTTCGTGATGTTCGTGGTCTTGCCGCTGTCGAGGTCGTAGATGAAGATGTCGTCCTGGCTGCCGACATATCCCGCGAAGGCGATCTTCTTGCCGTCCGGCGAATAGGCGGGGCTGAGCTCCTGCTCCTGCGGCAGCGGCACCGAGCGCTCGATGCGGCCGTTGAGCGCATTGATCAGCATCAGATTGCGGCCGCGCTCTTTCTTGACGAAGAGTGCGATTTGATCGCCGTTAGGCGCAAAGCCGATGTCGCGGCCCATGACCGGACCGATGGTCAGCATCTGCGCGATCGCGTATTCGTATCGCGAGGTGTAGCCGCTGGTCAGATTGCGGAGGAACTTGCGCTCCGGGATGTTGAAGAGCACGACGTCGACGTCTTCTTTGTACGTCGTGTACGACGCCAGGAGATCGCCCGACGGCGACGGCACCGGCGAGATCTCTTCGCTCTGCTGCTCCGGATTGATCTTGAACGGCTCGCCGTATTCCTGCGGCTCCCCTTTCGCGACCAGCGCCGGAAGGTACTGTTTGCGCAGCCAGGTGCGGAAGCGCGTGTCGAACTCATCGGGAGTCACGTCGAAGGCGCGTTTGAGCGCCTTATCAACTGACGACCCTAATGTATTACGATATTCATATATGAAATCGCGGAGTCCGTCGGAGCCATACTTCTGCTGGATGTACGCGAACACCGCGTGGCCGAACCGGTACGCGAAGTATCCGCCGCCCTGCGCGCGCGTGATCGGCGGCACTTCGTCGTTGACGACCGCGTCGCGCAGCACCATGCGGTCCTTCGAATCCTCGTCGTTGCCCATGAACGACGCCAGACCCTCCATGAACCAGGTGGGCGGGTTGGCGGTGACGGTCTTCCCCAGCTTTCCCTGGAAGAGAATCTCGTACTCGAAGATGTGCGTCAGCTCGTGCTGCACGAGTTGCAGCAGTTTCTCGTCGCTGGTGTCGATCGGAATGACCATCCGATTGCGCGTCGGTTCTGCGAACGCGCCGACGCCCTCCGGAATGAAATTCAGGTCGACGTTAGTCTGCTCGAACGCCGAATGCGTGTGGTAGAAGATGAGCGGGATTTTCTTGGTGATCTGATAGTTGAGTGCGCGCGACAGCGTGTCATACGCGCTCTCGGCGACGTCGACCACTTTCTGCAGTGCCGGCTTTTCTTCGTCGTAGAAGTAAACGTCGAAGTGCGTGGCGTGGTAGATGTTCCAGTGGAACTTGTCGTAGACGATTTTGTTCTGACCGAAAGGAAACGCCGGAACGGCGACGGCGAATGCAGCAACCGCAAACGCGATGAGACGCTTCAAGAGGCCTCCAGGGTTGTCGGGTTGTCAGGGTGATCGGGTTGTCGAC
>JALYZI010000287.1 GCA_030948915.1 Acidobacteriota bacterium | reverse complement strand
GTGCACGTTGACGTAATACCCATTGGCGGTGCCCGCGCTTGCAAGAGCAGCCAAATCGGTCGCCAGAAATGAAGACGATTGCAGAGTCGAGATCGCGCCCGATCCGCTCGCTCTTCCGTTCAGAAACGCCGCCGCCGACGTCGCGAAATTGATGATCACCGGACCGGCAGCCCCCGCCGCTCCGCGATGAACGTGCGATGCGCTCGGGCCGGTGATGCCGCTGGTGGCCACTTCGAAGGCCAGTGTGCTGTTGCTCGGATCGAACGTCACCAG
This sequence comes from Acidobacteriota bacterium, assembly GCA_030948915.1. Classification (GTDB taxonomy): domain Bacteria; phylum Acidobacteriota; class Thermoanaerobaculia; order Gp7-AA8; family Gp7-AA8; genus Gp7-AA10. The sequence goes on along the minus strand of JALYZI010000287.1, from coordinate 51,745 downwards.
GGAGCTGCCGAAAGAATTGCTCGAATTCGGGGGAGTTTCCTTCGATCCGCGCAGCTCAGCTGCGTAGAGGATCGAACCGCCAGTCACCAACGCGAGCTGGCCGCGGATCGCTCCGCTCGGACATTGGCTGGTGTGGACGTTCACGTAATAGTTCGCGGGATTCTGCAAGATCTGCGTTGCCAGGTCCGACGTGATCGGGAACGTGCCCGTGAGCGTTCCGTTGGTGAAGGATGCAGCGGGCGTGAATCCGAGAACAACGCTGCCGGGCGCACTACCCGCTGCTCCGATGTGAATGTGTGCGGACGTAATCGGGCTGCCAAGACCCGAGACGGTGATCGTCACGTTGATGTTCTGACGCGTCGAGTCGAACGTCACCGTGGCGTTCCCGGAGCCTGTTGTCGCGCAGGGCGTTGGTGTCTCCTGCGATCCGGTCAGAACTGCGCCGAGCGTTTGAGCCGACAGGCTGCCGGCAAAGCAGACGGCAATAGCAAAGCTGACAAATAAAGAACGTCGTGTCATATATCTCCTCCTCAATCGGGGGAGATACTTCCGCTTTTACAACTTAGAGGATGCAAATTTTGCGTGACACTACAAACAAGTGACTTACGTCACACTCTTCCGAGCGCGTCACGTCATATGGCGCGGCGGCTGGGACGCGGGGCGGCAGCCGCGCGAATCGCCATCATGGCGGCGCCTTCAACCGGCGTTCGCTGCGGCGGGGCAATGTTCGCGAGCGACGCTTTCGCCAGCACCGTTTCGCGCATCGGCGCAAGGATCGGCTCACCGGCTTTGAATGCGCCGCCGACATACGCGATGGGAAATTCGCGGTCGACGATTTTCAACCGCTGCGCGACCGCGATGACGCATGCCCCCAGCTCTCGTCCTGCGTCGCGCAGAATCGCGTGCGCGACTGCGTCTCCCGACTCGGCAGCCTCGATCACGAGCTTGCTGTAGCGCGCGATGTCATCCGCATGCGTCGTGGTGGCATAGACGAAACGCGGGATCTCCGAAGCCGCCAACTGATAGTCGCGGCTGAGAATCTCGAGCATCTGGGTGGCCGGACCGCGGCCATCGAATGCGCGAAGGACCGCGCTCAATCCTGCGCGCGCGATTCCGTACGCGCTTCCTTCGTCGCCCAGCGTCGGCCCCCACCCGCCCGCCCGCGCTTCCTCGCCGGCTTCGTTGCGTCCGTATGCGACCGATCCCGTTCCTGCGATCACCACCACGCCCGACCCGAAGCCGATCGCGCCGGTCAGCGCGATGCGGGCGTCGTTGTCGACTGTGAAGTTGCCTCGCGGAAAAAAAATGTTGAGCGAGTCGACAATCTCCTGGCGATGCGCCGGATGATCGGCGCCTGCGATTCCGCAGTAGGCCCAGACGATCTCGCGGCTCGCGACGTCGGCGTTGACGAGCGCTTTGTTGACCGCGCGCTCGATGTTTCGCGCGGCGGTCTCGATGCCGACTCGCAGATGATTCGATGGTCCGGCGACGCCGTCGCCCAGCGGTTTCCCGGCGTCGTTCGTGACGAGCGCAGCCGTTTTCGAGGCTCCGCCGTCAACGCCCAGAAAGTAAGTCATACACTCAGTTTAAGAGACTTCGGATCGGCATTTGCACTGAATCAACGTTTCGGAGGATACGAATGAGACGCAACTCTATTCTTGGTTTCGCCGCCATGGCGCTGATGCTGGCGGCCCTTTTCTCGACCGCCGCCTGCAAGACGTCCGGCATGGCCATGACGTCGCGCGGCCAGCTCTTCAAAATCAACATCGACGCTCCACAGCGGCTCGCTGAAGGCGGAGAAGGCAACATCGATGTCGATCTCAGCAACCGCGGTGTGAACAACGTGCAGGACATCCTGGCCGACATCGAGATGCCGGCGCAGGTGTATGTGCTCGATCAGACGAGTGATCGCGGCATCACCGCCGTCCACGACCCCGGCTCCTCGGTCTACCACTTCAGCCTCGGCAACCTTCAGCCGGGCGACGACGCGCACATCCGCTTCAAAGTGCGGACGGCGTTTGGAACGCTCAGCGAGACGGGACAGATCAGCGTGACGGCGTGGCAGAAAGACCTGCCCGGCGACAAGCTGTTCCGGAAGACGACCATCGGCCTGCAGCGATAGACTCTCCTGATGGAGATCGACCAGCGGCACAAAGGTGAGATCCACATCCCGCCGAAGCCGCGCGAGGCACTCGAAGATCGTCAACTGCTCGATCGTCCTGGACGCAGCGAAAAACTCCAGAGCGAATCGTGGCGTGTCTTGCGGATCACGAGCGAGTTCGTGGCGGGATTCGATCACCTGGTGGATGTCTATCCGGCTGTCTCGATTTTCGGTTCGGCGCGGACGAAGTTGTCGAACGAGTATTACAAGTCCGCCGTGCAGACTGCCGAGCTGCTCGGCAAAGCGGGGTTCGCCGTCATCACCGGCGGCGGCCCCGGAATCATGGAAGCGGCCAACAGGGGAGCGCGTCTCGCCGGCGCGCTCTCGGTCGGCTGCAACATCGAGCTGCCGTTCGAGCAAAAGGTCAACGAGTTCGTCGATCGCGCGATGACGTTTCGCTACTTCTTCGTGCGCAAGACGATGTTCGTGAAGTATTCGGAAGCGTTCATCACTTTCCCCGGCGGCTTCGGTACGCTCGATGAGCTCTTCGGCGCGCTGACGCTGATCCAGACGAAGAAGATCACGAACTTTCCGGTGATCCTCTTCGGAAAGAATTATTGGGGTGGGTTGATCAACTGGCTGCGCGATCACGTGCTGGCCGCGAACAACATTCACAAGCAGGACATCGACAGCATCTACGTCGTCGACGACCCGGAGCTGGTCCGCGACATCGTCGTGAAATTTCACGATCGCGCCATCAAAACCAACAAGAACGAAGACGAAGCGATGGCATCCGGATAGCACTGTTGGAGGGTGGAGGGGGACCAATGCGAATCCAACAGACCGACCAAATACTGAAGGAGTCTCGAATCGCGCGGCACCGTCCGCCGAAACGCAATCGGAAGATTTCTCTACGAGATCGTCTCGGCCTCTTCTTCCGCTTCTTCCGTTTTGGGCATCTGCGTCTGCACAATCACCCAACGCACGCGAAAACGCTCCGCGTCGACAACCTCAATCGATAAATCGCCGAGCGAGGTGCGGTCGCCGGGGGCAACCTCGCGTCCAATCCTGGCCGCGACGTAACCGCCGATCGTCTCCTCAGCGGGCTCACCGACATCGACTTTGAGGCGATCGGCGAGGTCTTCGATCAGATAGTCGCCGCGGACGCGGTATCGGCCGTTTCCGAGCGGCTCGATCTCGGGCCGCTCGCGATCGAACTCATCCTGAATCTGCCCGAACAATTCCTCAGTAATGTTCTCCAGCGAAACGATCCCCGACGCGCCGCCATATTCGTCGAGCACCACCGCCATGTGTGTTTTGTGTTCGATGAATTGCGACAGCAGCGCTTCGACAGTGCTGTTCTCGGGAACGAAGAGGATGTCGCGCTTGAGCTCGACGAGCGAACGCCCCGGCCCGCGCAACTGCGCCAGCAGAAGATCTTTCACGTGCACGAGACCGATCGTCTGATCGAGCGTCCCTTCGCAAAGCGGATAGCGCGTATGACGCGTCGTGCGAATGATCTCGAGATTCTCAGCGATGGACTTCCTCGTCGACAGAACCGACACGTCGGTGCGCGGAACCATGATCTGCCGCGCCGTCCGTTTCGAAAACTGAAAGACCCCTTCGATGATCTCGCGGTTCTCTTCGGACAGGATTCCCGCTTTCTCGGAGCTCGCGAGAATCAGACGCAGCTCGTCCTGCGAGTGCGCCACTTCGCCGGTGGCAGGCCGAACGCCGAGCACGCTGAGAACTGCATTGGAAGTCCGATTCAAAAACCAGATGACCGGAAACATCACGAGGTAGAACCCGCGCAGGAAATGCGAAAGCCACAGAGCGGTCCCGAGAGTCTTTCCCACGGCGATGTATTTCGGGCCGAGCTCGCCGAAGGTGATGTGCAGCCACGAGATCGCGAGAAAGGCCAGGATCGCCGAGATCGAATGCGCGACGGCCGGGCTGTACGAGCCGAACATGGAAACGGACGGCTCGATGACTTTTGCGAAGACCGGCTCCCCGATCCAGCCCAGTGCCAACGACGCCAGCGTCACGCCGAATTGCGTGGCGGAAAGATACGTGTCGAGTTTCCTGAGAATGCGGCGCGTCATGCGGGCGCGCGAGCTTCCGGCCGCGGCCAGCTCCGCGAGCTGCGTCGGGCGGACTTTCACGATCGCGAATTCGGCCGCTACGAATACGCCGTTCACGACGATGAGCGCCAGGGCCAAAAACAAATACCAGGTGGGCATTGTCTGCGGGCGGGTGGCTATTGTATCAAGCGCGACGCCGCCACGACGTCATCCAGTGTCCGCCAGAATCGCGGGTACGATTTCGACACAACCTGTTCATTCTCAACAGTTACGCCACCACGCGCGAGGCCGGCGATCGCGAAGGCCATCGCGATCCGATGATCGTTGTGGGTGTCGATGACCGCCTCGCCACTCCCCCACCCGGGCTCGATCCGCAGCGCATCCGCACGCTCCTCGATGCGGGCGCCGAGGCGTTGGAGCTCCTGCGAGAGGGTGGCCAGCCGGTCCGACTCTTTGACGCGTAGATTCGCAACGTTGACGATTTCCACCGGCGACTGCGCAAGCGGTGCGATTGCGGCGAGCGTCGGGACGAGATCGGGCGTCGCGTTGCAATCGAATGTTCCGCCGCGCAACGGGTCGCCGCCGGTGACGGTGATCAAATCGTCGCGGATGACCTGACATCCCATCGACACGAGGATGTCGAGAAATCGTGCGTCGCCCTGAGCCGACGGATGCGCGAGTCCGCGGACATGCATCGTTCCGCGCGTCGCAGCGGCCGCCGCGAACCAGTACGAGGCCGAGGAGTAATCGCCTTCGACGCGGTAGTCGTCGCGGTGCAGTCGCGCGGCCTTCACGCGAACGACATTTCCATTCCGTTCCACGCCTGCGCCGAAGTCGGCAAGGACCGCGGCGGTGATGTCGATGTACGGACCGGAAGCGATCGTGGCGATGCGCAGCGTGATTCCATCCGGAAGCGTCGCGCCGCCTAACATCAGCGCCGATGCGAATTGACTCGAAACGTCAGCCGCGATGGTGACATCGAAACCGCCGCGCATTTTCCTTCCTCGAATGCGCACCGGTGGATAGCCTTCTCGCTCGGCATACTCCACCTCGGCGCCAATGCTCATCAGCACTTCAACGAGATCGCCGATCGGCCGCTCGTGCATCCGCTTCTCGCCGTGAAGCAGGAAACGGCCGGGCGTGAACGCCAGCCATCCCGTCATGAAACGCATGGCCGTGCCGGCGTTGCCGACGAAGATCGGAACTTCGTTCGCCGAGATGCTCTTGCGATCGCCAATGCGCACGCCCTCTTTGAACGAGCCGCTGACATCGAACCCGATCGTGCGGATGGCTTCCAGCGCGTAGCGCGTGTCATCGGCGTCCAGGCAATTCGTGATGGTCGTCTCCCCCTCGGACATCGCGGCCAGCAGCAGCGCGCGGACCGAGTAAGACTTCGAAGGAGGCGCGGTGACCGTGGCGTTCACCGGTCCGATCTTCGGGATGGACTTCATTCGAAGGTCAACCGCAAACCGTCGTACGCCAGGCGCACATTCGCGGGCAGAGTCGCTTCGAGCGATGCGTGATCGATGTCGTGCGTGAGGTGAATCAGATAAGTCATCCGCGCGCCAATGCGACCGGCGACCTCGATCGCTTCCCCGATTGTGAAGTGTGTCGGGTGCGGCGGCGAAGGACGGAGACCATCGAGCGCCAGCGTGTCGACGCCGCGCAGCAGCTCGATCGTGGCGTCAGGAATCCCGTTTGTGTCCGTGATGTAGGCGAACGGTCCGACGCGGTAGCCGAGGATTGTCCAGTCCCCGTGGCAGACGGGCAGCGGCGTGATGTCGATTCCTTTGAAGCGAAACGGGCCATCGATCTCCTGCAGATCGAGCTGCGGTTTGCCGCCGCCGATCTGCGTGTCATTCCAGATGTAGCTGAAGGCGCGTCGGATCGCTTTGGCGGTCGGCGCGTTCGCGAACGCGTGGATCGGCTCGCGCTGGCGGAAGTTGAACGGCCGGATGTCGTCCAGACCCATCAGATGATCGGAATGCGAATGGGTGTAGAGCACGAAATCGAGCCGCGGGATGGGATCGCGAAGAAGCTGCGCGCGCAGATCGGGCGTCGTGTCGATCAGAAAATATTTTCCGTTCGCTTCGATCTTCACCGATTGCCGCAAGCGCTGATCGCGCGGATCGGCCGACGTGCAGACGGCGCAGCGGCAGCCGACGACGGGAACGCCCGTTGAGGTGCCGGAGCCGAGGAACGTAACAATCATGGCCATGAAGAATTTGGACTTGGGAATTGGGAATTTGGAATTGAGAATTGAAAAATTCGCGTCGCCAAATTCTTCATTCTCAATTCCAAATTCCAAATTCCGAATTCATACAACAACCCAATCAAACTCTCCCGTCTGCGGATTAATGACCATCGCTTCCCCACTCTCGTACCACGCCGGCAGGATCGTAACGGTGGCGTCGCCCGCCGGCAGCACGAGCTTCTCGTGAAAATGTCCGAACACGACATTCGTGAACCCCTGCTGGCGGCGCTTCCTGGCGTACGACTCCATCTGCGCGAGCGGAAGATTTCGCTTGTGCTTGAAATTCGTTTTCGAGAGTTTCTTCTCCACTCCATCGACGAAATTCTGCGCGGCTTTCTTCGGGATCAGCTTCAGGGACAGCTTTGAGACCGGGTTCTTCGACGCGAACCTCCAGAAACGATACTGATAATCATGATCATTGATCATGTCGCCGTGGACGATCAGATACTTTCGATCGCCGGCGGGAATCGCGTATTCGAACGCCACGCTGCTGACGGATTTCTCCGCGAATGACCCTCGAATGAAAAAGTCGCGGTTCCCTTCGATGTAGTGGACTGCGACGCCGGCATCCCGCAGCCGGCGGAGCCGCTCGAAGACCTTCTCGACCGCGGGCGTGTGAAACTTCGGATCGGCGATCAGATAGTGGAAGACGTCGCCATTCAGATACAGCGCCCGGGGCCGCAGAATCTCGAGGCGATCGATCCACGAGACGATGTTCGTCTCGCTGCCCGCGGAGAGGCCGACGTGCGAGTCTCCGATGACGAAGATCTGTCCGGTGGAAATCATGATCAGAGCGCGGTTTTCAGATTCGCGCGCGGATTCGCATCGTAAGCCGATTCGATTTTGTCGACCGCGTCGCCGGGCGCATCGCGCGGAACGTGAATCTCGACGCGATAATACTCGTCGCCGTAACCGCCCGCTTTTTTCTTGACGCCTTTGCCGGTCAGACGGAATGTGCGGCCTGCCGGCGTGTGCGCCGGAATCTTCGCGCGGACGTCGCCGCGGATCGTCGGCACTTCGACCTCCGCGCCGCGAATTGCCTCGCCGACCGTCACCGGCAGATTGATGTGGATGTCGTCGCCGCGGCGCTCGAAAAATGGATGCGGCGTGACGTGCACGAGCACGTTCAGATCGCCCGGCGGCGATCCCCGCCCGCCCGGCCCGCCCTTCCCGCGCAAGCGGATCGTCTGCCCGTTCGCAACACCCTCTGGAATCTTCACCTTGATGTGATTTCCGTTGACGGTCAGGTCCATCGTCGCGCCTGTCACCGCCTCGCGAAAGCCGATCGTCAGCTCGGCGTTGATGTCCTGGCCGCGCGACGGCGTCTCTTCGAACTCGATCCCGCCGCCGCTTCCGAAAAGATCGGAGAAAATATCGGTGAACCCTGCCGGCCCGCCGCTCGAGCGACGTCCGGTTCGCGCACGTGCTCCGCCGAATTGCGAGAAATCGAAACCCGCGAACGGATTCTGTCCGCCGCCGGCCCCGCCGAATGAGAACGCTTCGCGGCCGAGCCGGTCGTACTGGTCGCGTTTCTCCTTATCGCTGAGCACCGCATAGGCCTCGGACATTTCCTTGAACTTGTTCTCAGCCTCTTTGTTCCCCTTGTTCTTGTCCGGGTGATACTTCTTGGCGAGAGTCCGATAGGACTTCTTGATCTCCTCCTCGGTCGCCGTTTTCTTGACGCCGAGGATCTCGTAGTAGTCCTTTTCAGCCATGGGCGCGGAAAGTATATCGGCCGTGGTCGTTTGCCGTTTGCCGTTGGCCGTTTGCCGTTGGCCGTTTGCCGCTAGGGAGCCTCCACGGCTAACGGCTAACGGCTAACGGCCAACGGGCTAACGGCCAACGGCCAACGGCCAACGGCTAACGGCTAACGGCTAACGGCTAACGGCCAACGGGCTAACGGCCAACGGCCAACGGCCAACGGCAAACGATTTGCTTCCACGCTTCGGGCGTAAAATCGGCACCCCATGTACGGATCGCTCGCGCGTCGCAACGTTCTGACGATGATCCTGGCCGGCGGCATGGGCGAGCGGCTGTACCCGTTGACACGCGACCGGGCCAAGCCGGCTGTTCCGTTCGGCGGGCGATATCGCATCATCGACTTCGTCATCAACAACTTCATCAACTCCGGTTTTTTCAAAATCAAAATCCTAACGCAGTTCAAGTCGAACTCGCTGATCGAGCACATCACGCGCACATGGCGCCTCGTGCCGGAGATCGGACAGTACGTCGACGTCGTCCCGGCGCAGATGCGCAAGGGTCCGTTCTGGTTTCGAGGCACAGCCGATGCCGTGTACCAGAATCTCGAGCTGATCTTCGACGAGCAGCCGGAATACATCTGCGTCTTCGGCGGCGACCACATCTACAAAATGGATGTGAACGACATGCTGCAGGAGCACCTCGCCAACGACGCCGACCTGACCATCGCCGCGATTCCCGTGCCGCTGGCCGAGGCCCATCATTTCGGCATCGTCGAGATCGATGGCGACTGGCGCGTCACGGGATTCGTCGAGAAGCCGAAAGAGGGAGCCAAGACAATCCCCGGTCGCCCGGAGATGGTCCTGGCCTCGATGGGGAACTACATCTTCAAAGCCAGCGTGATGATCGACGTGCTGCAGCGCAACGCATTGCGCGACGCGGCCCACGACTTCGGCAAAGAGATCATTCCGGCGATGTATCCGCGAATGAAAGTCTACGCGTACGACTTCGCGAAGAATTTCATCCCGGGCGAGTCCGACTACAACCGCGGCTACTGGCGCGACGTCGGGACGATCGACTCCTACTTCGCGGCCTGCCTCGATCTCGTATCGGTCACGCCGCTCTTCAACCTTTACAACGCGCAGTGGCCGATCGTCACGGCCCCGATGAATCTTCCGCCTGCGAAGTTCGTGTTCGCCGACGCGACGACGCAGCGCGTCGGCATCGCGACCGACTCGATGGTTTCCGACGGCGTCATCATCTCGGGCGGCACGATCAATCGCTGCGTGCTGCATCCGCGCGTGCGCGTCCATTCGTACACCGACATCGATGAGTCGATTCTGATGGACGGCGTCGATGTTGGCCGCCATTCGAAAATCCGGAGAGCGATCATCGACAAAGGCGTCAAGATTCCGCCCGGCACGCAGATCGGCTACGACCCGGAATTCGACCGGCAGCATTTCACCGTCACCGAATCAGGTATCGTCGTCGTGCCAAAGGGAGCGGAGATCGAGGAAAAGGTGATGGCATGACGCCGGCGAAGGTCCGGGCCGATGGACGCACCCCTAACGAGATGCGGCCCGTCGTGATCACTCCGAACTTCACGAAGCACGCGGAAGGTTCGGTGCTGATCGATGTCGGAGACACGCGAGTCATCTGCACCGCGTCGGTGCAGGAGAAAGTCCCTCCGTTCATGTACAAGACCGGCCGCGGGTGGGTGACCGCGGAATACGGGATGCTGCCGCGCGCGACGACCGAACGGACCGAGCGTGAAGCAGCGAAGGGCAAGCAGGGCGGGCGGACCATGGAGATCCAGCGGCTCATCGGCCGCTCGCTGCGCGCCGCCATCAATCCCGAATTCCTCGGCGAACGCACGGTGTGGATCGATTGCGACGTCATCCAGGCGGATGGCGGCACGCGCACCGCTTCGATCACGGGCTCGTTCGTCGCGCTCGCGCTCGCGCTGTCGCGCCTGTACATCGACGGCAAGATGGTGAGCTGGCCGATCACGTCGTTCGTTGCCGCGGTGTCGGTCGGCATGATCGGCGGAGCTGCGACGCTCGATCTCAATTACGAAGAGGATTCGAAGGCGGGCGTCGACATGAACGTCGTCGCGACCGACAAGGGCCGTTTTGTCGAGCTGCAGGGAACGGGCGAGTCGGCGACCTTCACCGAAGAGGAGATGACCGCGATGCTGGCGCTCGCGAAAAGCGGCATTACCGGTCTGATCGAGAAGCAGCGTGAGGCACTCGCGCCGGCGCTGGCGCGCGTCGACGGCATGGCACGCGACCGCCTCAACCGGAAATTTCGTTGATGCAAATGATTCCGCCGCGATTGCCGAATGGATATCGCGCGATGACGCGATAACCGGGCAGCGGCGAGAACGCGATCACAAAGCGTCGCGGACCTACTCCGAATTGGCGCACGCGCCGCCACCGCTGATCCATGTGCGCCATCTCGTACAAACTCCACACCTCGGCGCCGCCGTCAATCTCCGTGATCGGAACGCCGCGCGCGCGCAGGTCGGCCACCGCTTTCCATCGCACTGTGTTCCACGCGTGATAGTCGGCAACCGACGTCACGCTGAAAATAGTGATGATAATTAGGGATGTTATTGCGACGATCCTGGCGCGCTCCCACGGAATGACGAGCGGCAGAAAAATAACAAGGGACCAGGCCGAGTCGAGCGAGTACCGATCGACATAGAGTCCCGATCCGAGGAGTGCGGCCGTGCCCGCGAGCGCGGTGCCGAGCGAGAGAAGCGCCGCGTTTGTTTTCGGCGGACGGACGAACAGAAGTCCCGCGAGCAGAATACTTGCGTACGTCAAAACGAGTCGCGCGGCATGCGGCATGACGAACGGATACGCGCCGGTCACCGTGTGCGATCCGAGCCCGAAGTTCTCGAAGATGTTGCCGGCGAAGATGTCGCAGCAGAACGGATTGGATAAATACGGCATCGGATGTCCACCGCTGATCAATGACTGGACGCGCGCGAAGATCAGCAGCGTCATCACGACGACGATTGCGATCTGCGCGCGGCTGCGCCGGATGAATGCCAGCGGCGCGACCAGAGGCAGAAAAAAGAGCGCGCTGTTCTGCGCGTTGAAAACGAACCAGTGGTACGCGACCTCGATCTGCTGCGGCAGCCGAAAGGACGACTCGCCCCACATCCGGTAGTGCACCGCGAACTCCTCGGGCGATCCTGAGAGCCAATCGCGTTTGAAGAAAAAGAGCGCCGCAAACGCCGCCAGCGTCGTCCCGATCGCGGCCGCATCTTTGAATCGCCGCCGCCAGAGCGCGATCGCGAGCGGCGCGATCAGATTGACGACGCCGGTCTGCCGGACGAACCACGAAACAACCGCCGCCAGGCAGCCGGCGATGATCCAGGCGCGGCGATCGTCATCGAGTCCGCGCAGAAAGCAATACATCGCCACCGCTGACGCGCACACAAACGGCACTTCGGTCATATACGTGCACGACGCCCACAGGAAAATCGGATGAAACGCGAAGGCCAGCGTCGCGATCACGCGCGGAATCCGCGGCACATGCGCGCGCGCCACGATTCGATTGATGACAACGATCGCGACCGCCGCCAGCGCGAGAACCGAATAGCGAAGGATGCGAAACGATTCGCCGAACGCCCACGTCCAGAGCGCGCCCCACACGACCTGCGCGCGAAGGCTGACCGCAGTGAAGTGCGTGAATTTGAAGTGGCCGCTGCGCGCGAAGTTCCAGGTCGCGATCGCGAAGTCCCAGTCGTCGCCCAGCGGAAACTCGCCGCGCGGACGGATGAGGAGAATCGCCGTGAACCACACGGCGAGGATTGCGGCGATCTCGAAAACGTCGCGTCGTCGCATTAACGCCATCTCAAGAGGTAGAGCGCCCCGCGATGCAATCCGAGCCAGCCGGTGAATGGATAACGAGCGACCACAACGTGGCCCGGAAGCGGACCGAACGCGATCACATACCTTCGCGCAGGGCGATACAGCGTCCGCCTGCGGGCATCATCGCGATTCATCCTCGAGACTTCGTAAAGATTCGTAGGCTCGCTGCCGCCGTCGATGTCCGTGACTGCTACGCCGCGCGCGCGCAGCGAATCGTATGCAGCCCAGCGCTGCCGATTCCATGCGAAGTATTCCTGAATCGAGAAGATCGAAAAGGTCGCGACCACCAACAAGACAACGCCTGCCGCGATCCTCGCCGATTTCTTCTCCCACGGAACGATGAGTGCCAGCGCGATTCCGATGCTCCACGCCGAGTCGAGCGAATAGCGGTCGGTGTACAGCCCGGACGCGACGAGGGCCGCTGTTCCAACGCCCGCCAGAGCGACCGCGAGCGAGAAGAGCAAATCTCGTCGTTTGAAAAGACTCCCGACCATCACTGCGCCCGCGCAGACGCTCAGGTACGTAACGATCAGTTTTCCGATGTGCGTGAGATGAAAAGGATACGGGCGGACCAGCGCCCAGACATCGAGCACCGTCGGCGGGCCGAGGCCGAAGTCCATGAAGATGTTGCCCTGGAGGATGTCCTCCTGCGATGCGAACGCGAAGTACGGCATCGCGATGCCCATGTTCACGAGTCGCTGCACACGCCACAGGATCACGACGCCGGCGGCAACCATCCATTCGATATTCGAGTGTTTCCGGGCGACAAAAATGAGAGGAACAACCAGCGGCAGAAAAAAAAGCGCAGCATTCTGAATATTGAAGACGACGTAGTGATCCGCGAGAGCGAACATCTCCGGCAGACGGAACGACGACTCATGCCAGACTTTGTAGTGCGACGCGAATTCGGTCGGCGATCCTGAGAGCCACTGCGGCGCGATCAGAAACGTCGCCGCGATCACTGCGCCTGCTGCGACGAGAATTGCCGTGAGGCGAATGTTCTTGCGCATCACGACCGCCACGATCAGCGGCGCAGCGAAATTGATCACGCCCGTCTGGCGGATGAAGCACGAAAGGATCGCGGCGCTGCTGCCCAACGCCACGAGCAGCGCGGTTGCATTCGCGAGTCCACGCCAGATCAGGAGAAATGCGATCGCCGAGATGCAAACGAACGGCACTTCGGTCATGTACGTACACGACGACCAGAGAAAGATCGGCTGAAATGCGAACGCCAGCGTCGCAACGATGCGAGCGAACCGGGGAAGCTCGGCACGCCGGAAAATCTCGTGGATGACGGCGATGGTGATCGCGGCCAGCGTGAGCGTCGACGCGCGCAGGACCTCGAACGATTCACCGAAGAGCCGTGTCCAGGCCGCCCCCCACAGGACCATCGCGCGGAGGCTGACGGCGGTGAACGGCGTGAAATGAAAGTGTCCGGTCCGCGCAAAGTTCCAGGTCGCGATCGCGAAGTCCCAGTCGTCGAGGATGGGAAACTCTCCGCGCGGACGAATGAAGGCAATGGCCGCCCCCCACACACCCAGCACGATGGCGAGATCCACCCAATCCCGGCGGCGCATCCCTCGTAGCCTAAACTACTGTGCAACCGATGAGCGTCGCCGACCGCCAGCTTGCCTTCTGGCTCTTCCTGTTGACGTTCGTCACGTACGCGTATTTCCAGGCCGGCGGCGGCTGGAATCAGAATTCGCAATTCGATCTGACGCGCGCCATCGTCGAGCGGCATACGCTCGCGATCGACGACTACGCATCGAACACCGGCGACGTCTCCCGCGCCGGTGGCCATACTTACTCGAACAAAGCGCCGGCTCTTTCCTGGATCGCCGCAGTGCCGTACGCACTGTTGTACATGATGAACGGCGGCGGCTCGATCGAGGCCATCACGCTCAACACATACATGCTGACGCTTGTCTGCGTCGCGTTTCCGGGCGCGCTGATTCCGTGGATGTTGTATCGCCACGCGCGGAAAAAGGGATTCACCGCTCCGTGGTCGGCGACGGTCGCGCTCACCACCGCCCTGGCGACGCAGCTTCTCCCCTACGCGACGGTCTTCATGGTGCCGGTGCCGAGCGCGGCGCTCCTTCTTTTCGCAGCGCTATCACCACGCCGCGCGCTGGCAGGATTTTCTGCAGGCCTCGCGACCGCGGTGAACTACCTCTGCGCGCCGGCGCTCCTGATCCTTGCCTTCACGCACGAACGCAAGCTGCGATATGCAATCGGCGCGGTTGCGCCGCTGGCAGTTCTGGCGATCTATCAAAAAATCTGCTTCGGCAGCTTCCTGACCTCCAGCCTCAGCCACCTGGACCCGCGCTTCGTGACGAAAGGCGCAGCTTTCGGCCTCCTTCACCTGCCGACACTGGAAGCAATCTTCGGCATCAGCGTTTCTGCCTATCGCGGACTGTTCTACTTCGCGCCGGTGCTGATCATGGCGATCGGCGGCGCGATTGTGTGGTTCCGCGACCGCGACGACCGACTCACTCTCGCTGCCGTCGTGCTGATCTTCGCGATCTTCTTCGCGATCAACGCATCCTTTAATGGATGGGAGGGTGGATTCGGAATCGGCGCGCGCTACCTCGTCCCGACGATTCCGCTACTCGCGCTCGCGATGTTGCGGTGTCGCGGTTGGCTCCGGCCGATGCTCCTCGTCCTCGGCGCGATTTCATTCGCGATGAACTTCGCGGCCGCAGCGGTCGATCCGCAACCGTCCGGGTCGATTCCCCGTCCGATGACGCAGTACATTTTCCCGCTGCTCATTGACGGTCGATTCTCGGGGGACGTTCCGATCACGCCGCCATGGAGTGCCGCCACTTTCACCGGCCACACATCCGTCAATCGCATGAGCTTCGATGAGGCGATCGTCTTCACGCGCCACACGCCCGGCTCCAACATTTCCGAATGGGCATCGTTCAATCTCGGCGAACCGCTATTCGGAGCCGGCGACGCGCGCTCTCTCATTCCGATTGGGCTGGTGCTGATTTTCGGCGTCGCCGCGATCGGATGGAAAGCGCGATCAATCGAATGACACAACACATCGGCATCGTCGGCTGCAGTGCCGAGGGGGCATCGCTCTGTTATCGGACGATTTGCGTGGAAGGAGAACAATTGTTTGGCCCGCGCGATCATCCGGAAGTCTCGATGCACACGCATTCGCTCGCCAAATACGTGAAGTACATCGAACGTGACGACTGGAATGGCGTTGGTGACCTGATGCTCTCGTCGGCGAACAAGCTCGCAAACGCGGGAGCCGATTTTCTGATCTGTCCCGACAACACCATCCATCAGGCGTTCGATTACGTCGAAGCGCGATCGCCGCGGCCGTGGCTGCACATCGCAAGAGTTGTGGCGGACGATGCCGCCGCACGTGGATTTCGGCGCCTCGGGCTGACGGGAACGCGCTGGCTGGTCGGGGGACCGGTCTATCCCGCCGATTACGTGCGTCCGAATGCCGGCGAGCGCGAGGAGATCAACCGCATCATCGTAGAAGAATTGACTTACGGCACCTTCAAGCCGGAGGCGGTAGCATATTTTCAGAACGTGATCGCGCGCATGAAAGCCGCCGGCTGCGACGCCGTCGTCCTCGGCTGCACCGAGATCCCGCTGATCATGAACGACTCGAATTCTCCGCTGCCGACGCTCGATTCAACGCGGCTCCTCGCGCGCGCCGCACTGCGGAAATCGCGATCAACCCCGCGATCGTGACCAGCGACGCCGCGAGCCCGCCATAGAACGTCGCCGGAAAATAGAAGACACGGATGTCCCAGTCGCCCGGCGGAACGGTGAAGCCGAGGAATGCGCCGTTGACTGGAAGCGGATCGACGGGGTGGCCGTTTCGCGTGATGTGCCATCCCGGCCAGTTCGGCTGGCTGCTGACGATCAGCGTGTACCGCGGCGCGTGCACGCGCATCCGAAAATCTGTCGGCGCCGAGCCGGTAATCGACAATTTTGCTTCCGGCGCGTTAGGCGGACGCGGTGCGAGCAGATCCTGCCGCATGCGATCGCTGTCGACCGGCAGATTCTTCACGATTCCGGTGTGCGACCAGTCGTTTTCCGAGACGAGGCGCCGCGCGAAATAGTCGCCTTTGAATTCGAGCAGGACGACGCGCGCGGGATAAAAGCGCGGCAGCACATCGCGGTTTTCGAAAATGCGGCCGTCCTTCGCGTCGTAGATTGGAACATAGCGCTGCTTGTCTTTCAGTTCCACGGCGCGGCTCGTGACGATGTACTTCACGTTGAGAAAGTCGAGCAGCCGCGTGTCGGTGTTCTCCCACTTCGCGAAGTAATCGGCCGTGTTGTAACCCGCCACCACGCGGAGGACGCCGAGGTAGCGTCCGTTCGCCATGGGGTCGTGGGCGCGGATGTCTTCGAGACCGTAAATCGCCTGCGCGTTCGGAAAAAGAGCGGGACCGAGGCCGACGACGCGGAACGGCGCGCTCGGCGGAGCCTCGCTGGCGAGGTCCTTCAAACGCTCGATCAGCGGCGGCGTCGGATATGTGCGTTCCTGCGGAAGCACCGGATTCCATCCGCTCGATGCTTCCCACAGCTCGGAAATGATCGCGACCAGCACGATCATCGCGACGACCGGTCGCGCGCGCGCAGGCAGCGCGAACAGAATCGATACCGCGATGACGAGGAGGCTCGGGAGGATTGCGATCATCGCGGTGTCCTTTCGGACCGCGTCGGGAAACGGCATCTTCATCATTAGATAGAGGAGCATGCCCGCGGCGATTGCGGAGCCCGCGAGCAGATAGGCCGGTCGTTCACGCAGCGTGACGTCGACGATCGCGGCCGCCATCGCCGCCAGCAGCCAGCACAGCATGAGGCGCAAACGCGCGTTGGCCGCCAGCGCGAAAACGAAGTGAAAGAGCTGACTGACGATCGGCCAGCCGAGGATGATGCCGAGGATGATGGGAGTCGCGAGGACGAAGAAAAATTCGGGATCGCGCCAACGCCGGCGCACGATCGCACGGATCAGCAATCCGAACCAGGCCGCGACGCCGAGCACTCCCGCGAACCCCGTGATCGACTCCGCGACCTCGGGTCCCCACGCTTTTTCGAGCGGCACGTGTCCGAAAAAGTGCGGCTGGAAAAGAATGACCATCGAGGGAAAATCGGAGTAGTAGCCGATTGCATTGGGATGGACCTGCAGCTCCTGATATCGCTTCGATTTGTGGAGCGCCTCGACGAATGGCGCGAGAAACGGCGACGCGATGACTGCCGCCAGACCGACCGCCACGGCGAAGATTGCGATTTGACGGAGAGAGACAAGTCGTTGGGCAATCGTGAAAAGCAGATAGAGGCAGATCAGAAAAAAAGTATGCGCGACGGTCTCCGGATGTCCGCCTAACAGCATCACCGACCAGACCGCGATCGTTGCGACAAAGCGTGGCCACGTCACGCGCTCGATGAGGAGATCGAGACTCAGGAACGCCGCCGGAAGAAAGACTCCCACCGTTACCAGCGGAAAGTGCAGCCAGGTCTGCACGAACGTGCAGTAGCCGAAACAGATCGCGCCGAACGCGCTGGCCAGCTCGCTCCATCGCCGGCGGCAGAACGCGTACATGAACGACATCGCGATGAGGATCTTCATCGCCGCTTCGGCGGTGAACGAGTAGCCGAGGGGAAGAGGCAGTGCCAGGAAGCGAAGGGGCGACAGGCCCGAGCTCTGGCCATTCGCGAGCAGCGGATATCCCGATCCCGACAGCGCGTTCCACAGCGGAAAATGAAACGACTTCCACGCCTCGCGCACCTGATGGGCCCACGGCACGATCTGCATCACGATGTCGTTGAGCTCGAAGTTCGCGGCGCGGTGATACTTGATCGCCGCCGACCACGGCGGCAATTGCTGCACGATGTCGACCGGGATGTTGACGTACGGTCCGGTCAGCGGCGCCCATAGAAAAATGAGCACCAGCACGTAGAAAAGCCCCGCGATCCGCCACGGAAATGTGCTTCCCCGCCGGCGCGCCAGCCACACCGCGGCCGCGTAGAGCACACCCACGTGGAACCAGGTCGAGTTCATCGCGGCGCGGATGATAGCAATCGCGCCCACAGCCGCTGTGCGCGCTCGAACGCGGCCGCCTCGCCCGCAAGGATTTCCTTCACGATTTTTTCCACGGCAGCCGCGTGCGGCGCGATGCGTGTGCTGTTCGCATTCACGATCGGCATCCAGACCGAGCCGTCGCTGCCCGCGAGGCGAAGAAACGTCCGCAGACCGTTGCCGATGAAGCGATCCTCGATGCCGTGTTGTTCGATGTAGGCGGCCAGCGCGGTCGAAAGCACTTGCGGCAGATGGCTCGTCAGCGCCATCGCAGCGTCATGTTCGTCGGGCGTAACGAGCTCCATCCGCGCGCCGCAATCGCCGATCATCCGCTCGACGAGCGGATCCTCGCGATCGACAAACCACATGTGTTCATGAAAGAGATCGCCGCGCGCCGCTTCCAGTCCGCGCTTTTGCGAGCCCGCGAGGGGATGGCCCGCGATGAAGTTCTTACCACCGACCTTCCTCAGCGGCTCCATTACGCTGCAGGCGCTCGTCGTAGTCCTGAGTCCTGAGTCCTGAGTCCTGAGTATTTTCAGCGCGGCGTCGACGGGTGTGGCGAGCACTGTCAGATCCGCTTCGCCCAATGCTTCTACTTTTTCATCTGCGGCGTTTGCGCGGCGCGCCTCGTCGAGACGCACGTTCGGATCGAAGAATGCGATTCGCCAACCGGCGGCCCGAAGGGCGATGCCAATGGACCCGCCGATCAGTCCGAGTCCGACGACGAGCGCGCGTGGCGCGGTTTGCATCAGGGAGCCATCAGGATCATCGTGCGATCGACGACCTGTGAATTGATCACATCGAAATACGGACGCTGAATGGTAACGCGCGGCCGGTTCATTTTCGATTCGATTTCCACGGCGCGATATTTCCCCTGCGCTTTCGAGAAATCGGTGTTGACGTTGAGCTTCTTGAGCAGCGGCTCGATCCCTTTGACATCCATGTACAGATCGCCGTTTCGATAGTAGGCGGCCGGTTTGGCTGCGCTGAGATTGTTGGTCGCGTCGGCGGCGACTTTCGTGTAGCCGTAGGAATTCGCGTAGAAATTCGCCACAGCGTCGAGCGGCGCGTCGCTGTCGTAGATCGCGATCGGCGGCGGCGTCACATTCGGTTTCATCGTGGCGTCCGCCCGCTTGTCGAGCTCCGTGAGCTGCGCGAGATAGCGCGAGCCGGGATACACGGTGAACGTGAACGTTGCCGGCTGCTCCGACGCACTCTTTTCTTCTCTTTTGCATCCGGGCAGCGTCGCGATCAGCACCATGAGAATGGTTGCGACGCGTGAGGACTTAGACATCGTTCGTGATTCCTTTTCCATGGTTTTTCCGGTTTTCGAATCTATCACACGCTTATCATGACCCCGATGCGCAGCCGACCGCTCATTGTCATCCTGGCGCTCGTCACAGTGGGTCTGGCCGTGCACGCAACAGCCCTCAACGGATGGTGGCTCTACGACGATTCGCAACTGCTGATCGAGGCCATCCGACAGCCGTTGCACGGCGTTCTGTTCGATCCGGCCGAATACACTCACCTCGCCGCCCACACGTTCTCTCCGCTGCAGCTGCTGTCATTCAAGCTCGATCTGTTCCTGCACGGTCTCGATCCAACGCTCTTTTACGCCCACCAACTCGTTGCGATTGTGGCCGCGGCAATACTCCTCTACCTGCTGCTGCGGCGTTACGTCCCCGACTTATACGCAGCACTCGGCGCCGGTGTCTTCCTCATGACGTGGGCTGCCGTCTACGCAGCTCGAACATTGATGATCCGCCACTATGTCGAAGGACTCGTATTCGCGCTGGCCGCGATGCTTGCCTGGCGACGCGGCGGCCGCTGGGCGATTCTGGCAGCGGCCTTCTATCTGCTTGCGATGTTGTCGAAAGAGGTCTACACGACGATCCCTCTTTTCTTCCTCTGTCAGTCGCGATACGCACGGAAAGAGTGGCGCGAAATCGCGCGCGAAATCGTCGCGCCGGCAGCCGCCGCGATCGTCTTCCTGGTCTGGCGCTGGCACATGACGGGACTGATCGGCGGATACACGCGAGTCGCCGGAGTGCGTGAAATCGAGAGTCTGCCGCGAGCGCTCTGGACGCACGTCGCAGGCCCCGCCCCTGCCTGGGCATTCGCAGCCTGGGCGTCGTGCATCATTGTCGCGATCGGTCTTTTCGTCTGGCGCCATCGCGCGCGCGCCGTCAGTTTCATCGCAGTGAGTCTCCTCGCGATGATCCTGCCGATCCTGCCGGTCGCCGCGAATTTCGAATGGCGCTACAGCTTCGCGTTCGTCGCCTTCCTCATCGCCATCCTGACGATTGCGTCAGGCACTGCGCAACAGCGATGGCCCGTCGCAGTTCTGGCGGTGCTGCTGATGACGACCGCGATCACAGCGATGCAGCAGCGAGCGTATTACGAGAAGCTGACGCGCACCGGCATCGAACAGGAAGGGCGGTACGTCTGGGGGCAGCCGAAGAGCGCGCCGTCGCTCGCCGCGAGATCGTCGCCGGAGTGGTACATCGATGGTCTGAGGTGGCTCCGAAAACACGAGGGTCGCGGCGACGGTCCGCAAGCGGTCTTCTCGCGTTACGCGATCACAGTCGGCAATCTGGACCCGACGAGGCTCGTGGCGATCGAAGAAGGCCGTATCGTGCCGATTACGCGACTCCGCGTGTATGGCAACTCCGGCGATTGGGAGAACGCGCGAAGACAATTCGATGCGAACGCGCCGCTCACGATCGAGTTCGCACTCCGCGATCACGACGCGCAGTGGCGGCTGGGACCTCCGGGTGCGCGATTCGTATTTCTCACCGAGCCGGGTTACAGCGCGATTCCGATTCCGCCGGCGGGCAAGCAACGCGTGCCGGCGGCGCGCGAGCCGCAATTCTTCAGGATCGTGCGGGAAGAGGCTGGCGGACGCTGGACCGTCTCCCCGCCGCTACCGATACCGGCCGAAGGGTCCGTCACCACCTGGCGTCACTGAAGATGAAGGTACTGCTGGATTGTCATGCCGACGACTTCCTCGAACCGCTGGCCGTACGACTTGATCATCCCCGACGGCTCGTCGAGAAAAACGCGCTCGACGCGAAAGAGCGGCACGAACATCGTGATCAGGTCGAGGCTCGGATCGTCGCCGCGAGCGAGCTGCCGCATCCAGTCCTCGAATGCGTCGAGGTTGATCGCGCGCACGGTGATGCCGGCGGGCGACAGCGCCGAAAGCACGCCGAAGAATTTCTCTTTCGGATTGACGAGATTCATGATCACCAGCGATGACGCGTCGAAGCCTTCGATCATTGCACCCGCTCGCTCAGCTCGATCAGCACTCCATTGCCGTCCGCCGGATGGAGAAACGCCACCCGGCATCCGTGTGCGCCCGCCACCGGCGTCTCGTTGACCAGTCGGTATCCCTGACTTTTGAGACTTTCGAGATGCCATTCGAGATTCGTTACGCGAAAACAGATGTGGTGGATTCCCTCGCCGCGTCGTTCGATGAATCTTCCGACCGGCGAATCTTCCGACATCGGCTCGAGCAATTCCAGGTTCGCGTCGCCGACGCGGATGAATGCCGTCTTCACACCCTGCGACTCGACGGTCTCGACCGAGTCGATCGAGAGGCCGAGGGCGGAATAGATGCGGGCGGTTTCGAGGGAGCGGACCGCGATGCCGATATGGTCGAGAGTCGGTTTGATCATCAGACGCCTCGGGCCTCCCCGCCCCAGATGTGCTTGTGCAACTGCGTTTGCAGCCGTGCCGGAAGACGGTCGGCCAGCATCCATTCTGCCAGCGATTTCAAATGCATTTCGCCCCACACCGGCGAGATCAGCACCGTCCAGCGGTTCAGACCGCGCTCCTCGATCACTTTGCGCGCCCAATCGTAGTCGGCGCGGTCAGCGATGACGAATTTGATCTCGTCATTCGGCTTCAGGTGCTCCAGGTTCTCCCAGCGATTCCTGGTGACCTCACCGGAACATGGACATTTAATATCTAGTATTATTGTTACTCTTTTATCCACGGGCGCGATGTCGATCGATCCGGATGTCTCGAGCAGCACCTCGAGCCCTTCATCGCACAGGCGCTTCATGAGATCGAGCGCTTCCTTCTGCGCGAGCGGCTCGCCGCCGGTGACCTCCACCAGGTTGCAACCGTAGTTCTTCACCTTCTGCACAATGTCGTCGACCGGCATGTGATCGCCGCCGGTGAACGTGTATTCGGAGTCACACCAGCGGCAGCGCAGATTGCAGCCAGCGAGACGGACGAATGCGCACGGGCGCCCGGCGTGGGATGACTCGCCCTGGATCGAGTGGAAGATCTCGGTGATGCGCAACATTCGCGTTACCTAACGTACCGCGTGGGGTCCGGCACTCCCGCCTCGACAAATCCGCGTTTGCGCAGGAGGCACGAGTCGCAATGCCCACACGCCCTCCCCTCCCGATCAGGGTCATAGCAGGAGTGCGTCAGCGAGTAGTCGACACCTAGCTCGACGCCGCGGCGGACGATCTCCGCCTTCGTCCATTCGATCAGCGGCGTGACGACGCGCGGCTGTCCGCGCTCGATGCCGCTCTTCGTGCCGCGTGCGATCACCTGCTGAAAGGCCGCGATGAACTGAGGCCGGCAGTCGGGGTAGCCGCTGTAATCGACGGCATTCACGCCGATCCAGATCTCGTCTGCGCCCCGCGCTTCGGCCAGTCCGAGCGCGATGGAGAGAAAAATCGTGTTGCGTGCGGGGACGTAGGTGACCGGAATCCCGGCCGCGCCGACGGCGTCCTTCGGCACATTGATGTCGGCCGTCAACGCGCTCGCGCCGAAAAGGCGAAGATCGAGTGGATAGACGATGTGCTCGATGACGCCGATTGCGCCGGCCACTCGACGCGCGGCGGCCAGTTCGATCTCATGCCGCTGGCCGTAGGCGAACGACAGCGCGATGCAGTCCCGCTCCTCGCGCTTCGCCATTGCGAGAACGGTCGCGGAATCGAGTCCGCCCGACAGCAAAACGACGGCTTTCATCGCTGCGGTATGCTAACCCGCCGTGTCACACCTCAGCGTCTACGAAGTACTCAACCGCAAGCGTCGCGGAGAAGAACTGCCTCCGAACGAAATCGAGGAGTTCATCAACCGCTACACTCAAGGAAGCATCCCCGACTATCAGATGTCGGCACTGCTGATGGCCATCGCCATCCACGGGATGACGGCCCGGGAGATGGCGACGCTCACGCAGGTGATGCTCCGATCGGGCGAGCAGTGGCATCTGCGCAATCACTACGACTTCATCGCCGACAAACACTCGACCGGCGGCGTCGGCGACAAAGTCTCGCTCGTCCTCTCGCCATGGGTCGCCGCATGCGGCATCAAGATCGGGATGTTGTCCGGACGCGGATTGGGACACACCGGCGGGACGCTCGACAAGCTCGAAGCAATTTCCGGATTCAACGCTCGCCTGTCGCGCAAAGACTTCGAACGCTGCATCGCGGACGTCGGCTGCGTGATCTCGACGTCGACGGAAGGAATCGCGCCCGCTGACAAGAAAATCTACGCGCTCCGCGATGTCACCGGCACGGTCGAATCGCTGTCGCTGATCACGGCATCGATCATGTCGAAGAAGCTCGCCATGGGCGCGTCGGCGTTGATCCTCGACGTGAAGACCGGCAGCGGCGCGTTCATGCGCAAGTATGAAGACTCGAAAGCGCTGGCGCTGAGTCTGATCGCCGCTGCCGAAGGATCGGGAACGCGCGTCGAGGCGCTGATCACCGACATGGATCGCCCCCTCGGCGTTGCGGCCGGCAATGCGAATGAAATCGAAGAGACGATCGAGGTCCTCAAAGGCAACGGGCCGAAGGATGTCGAAGAAGTCACGCGCGCGCAGGCGCACCGCGTTCTGGTGATGTCGAAGAAGTTCAGCGAGGCATCGGCGACCAAAGCGCTCGACGAGGCCTTGCGATCGGGGCGCGCACTCGACCAGGCGTACAAGTGGATCGCCGCGCAAGGTGGAGATCCGAAGAAACTTCCGCAGCCGCAGGAGGTGATCGAAGTGAAGGCGCCGCGCAGCGGATACATCACCTCGATGGACACCTACCACGCCGGTATGTTCACCGTCGACCTGGGCGCCGGCCGCAAGAAAGCGGATGACGTCATCGACTACGCCGCCGGCATCATGTTCGATCGCAAAACGGGCGACCAGGTGCGCGCAGGCGAAACGATCGCAAGGATTCAGCTCGGCGCGCCAGGTCGCGATCCCGAGGAACTTCGAAAGCGCTACCTGTCATTCTTGCGCTTTGGGGACGCGCCGCCGGAGAAACGACCGCTAGTGCACGAACATCTGAAGTAAGAATTTCGAATGAAGAATGAAGAGCACCCCTAATTCTCAATTCTTCATTCGAAATTCGAAATTCTTAATTCAGAGAATCTTCAAGAGCCGCAATCGGTAAATCCCTCATCCCTCCGCCCTCATCCCTATAATCGGACCCCGTGAACCGCGCCATCATCCTGGTCTGCGACTCCCTCGGCGTCGGCGAACTGCCGGACGCCGCCGACTTCGGTGACGTCGGTTCCAATACTCTCGGCCACATACTCGAGTCGCAGCATCCGAAGCTGCCCAACCTCACGCGCCTCGGCCTCCTGCACACGCTGCCCGAGCCGGCCAGCGACGAGAAGCCGCAGAGCGCGTTCGGACGGATGGCCGAGGTGAGCGCGGGGAAGGACACGACGACGGGGCACTGGGAGATGATGGGGCTCATCGTCAAAGATCCTTTCCGAACATATCCGAATGGGTTTCCGCCCGATGTCATCGCCGAGTACGAGCGGCGGATCGGAAAGAAGACGCTCGGAAACAAGCCCGCGTCCGGAACCGTCATCCTCGACGAGCTGGGCGAGGAGCACATGCGCACCGGCTATCCGATCGTCTACACGTCGGCCGATTCCGTTTTTCAGGTCGCCGCGCACGAGGAGATCATTCCGATCGAGGAGCTGTGGCAGATCTGCGCGATCGCGCGTGAGGTGATGCGCGGACAGCACAACATCGGCCGCATCATCGCGCGGCCATTCGTCGGCAGCGGCCGCGGTCATTTCAAGCGTACGGCGAATCGCAAAGATTTTTCAGTGCGGCCGACGGGCGAAACCGTCCTTGAACGTGCGCACAATTCAGGCAGGCAGGTGATCGGCCTCGGCAAGATCGCCGATATCTTCGATCGCGTCGGCATCGATAAGGAAATTAGGACAGAATCCAACTCCGACGGCATGCGCAAGACCATTGAGCTCGTGAAAGAGTCGAACGCGGAGTTCGTTTTCACGAATCTCGTCGACTTCGATTCGAAGTACGGACATCGCAACGATGCTCCCGGATACGCCCGCGCGCTCGAAACTTTCGATCAGGAGCTCGGAACACTGCTGGGTGCGTTGCGCAAGGACGATCTCCTCTTCATCACCGCCGACCACGGATGCGATCCGACCGACGTCTCGACCGATCACACCCGCGAATACGTGCCGTTCCTCATCGCCGGCCCACGCGTCTCGCAAGCACGCGACCTCGGCACCCGCCGGACCTTCGCCGACCTCGGCGTCACCATCTGCGATTTTCTCGGCATCTCCACCAAAGGATTTCCCGGCAAGAGCGCCCTCTCGGAGTTGCAATGATCATGATCCTGGCTTCAATCCTGGCCGCGACTGTCGCTGCCGACATTCCAGTCACGCGGGTGATCGATGACGCCAAAGCGGTGGAACGCATCGCGGCAGCCAGCAAGCACGACATGCCGCACGATCTCATGCGTCGCATTCTCAACGACGACATCGAGACGCTGCGTGGACGCCGCACCGACGGCACCTACGAGTATGCCGGCTTCGAGCGATTCGACTCCGGCCGCGTCTCGCAGTCATTTTCCGTCCAGCCCAAAGATCAAACGCTCGAGATTCGCGGATCCTTTGTCTACAAGCTGCAGATTGAGTCGCCCTCGCGGCGGATGCTGTTGCTGACGAGAAACCGTCGCGTATACCTCGATCGCGTCGAGATCGATTACCTGCCGGTCAGCGGCACGCAGACGACGCAGAAGATGAAAATCGACACGTGGCTCGAACCCGGACAGAGCAAGACCGTCGACTTCGAAGCGATCGCACGTCAGGCGACCGTGCGGCTATTCGCGCACTCGGATGAAAAAGAGGGATATGGCAACCTCGTGCTTACGCTCGTCCAGGCGCGTGTGTTCGACAATCCTGACAGCCCTTATGGGGACGCGGTCGCCAGCGCGAAAGCGATTCTACGAGCGTTAGATCACGATGATGTTCCTTCGATCCGCGCGATGGCAACGCGTATGGCCAACGACCTGCAGCAGAGTGTGAGTGGAAGTGTCGTAAGTGTGGTGGCGGTCGCGCCCGCCCGGCAGACTGAGGCCACCACTCAGAAGACCGACGCTGAGCTGTACGCCGAGCTGCAGGCGATCGAAGATCTTCTCACCGGCACCGAGGCCGAGCGGAGACAAGGCATCGATCGACTGCATCAGCTCGTTCGAAAGCTGCGTCCGCGCTGAGGAAACGTTGACGGTTTTCGGTCGGTGACGTAGAATCCACGTCCCTTCGCTGCATCCGTCTGAGTTCCGAAAGGAGTCTTCTTTGTCGACTACGAAATTAGGTTTCAAGATCGGGGAAAAGCTCGTTTATCCAAACCATGGCGTAACGGTCGTTGAGCAGATCGGCTCATCGCCGATCATGGGAGCAGACGATACTTATTACCATCTCAGGCTCATTGGAAATAACTCGCGCCTGATGGTCCCGACCCAGAACACCGATCGCGTCGGCCTTCGACGACTCTACCAGCAGAAGGAAATCAAAAGCCTGTTCAGCCTCCTCGAGGCTCGCGTCGCGAAGAGCCATACCGATTGGAAGGGCCGCTATCGCGAGAACCTGGAAAAGATGAAAACCGGCCGCCTCGAAGACGTCGCCGAAGTTCTCAAGAACCTCAACGAGGTCTCCAAGAAGAAGAGCCTGTCGTTCCGCGAGAAGAAGATGTACGACCGCGCGAAATATCTGCTCGTCTCGGAAGTCGCCATCGTCAAAGGCATTCCCGAGGCAGAGGCTGAGAAGCTGATCGCGAAATCGCTGGAAAAATCGCTCGTCGCTCCGGGACACTAATCCAGTCGTCAGGCCTCAGGCCTCAGGCGTCAGCCACTGACGCCTGACGCCCGACGCCTCTTACGTGCTACCGTTTCTTCGTGAGCGCTCGTCTCCCTCAATGGATTCGCGAAAAGCGAATCAATCTCGCGGAGCTGCACGAGGTCAAGTCGCTGCTCCGCGAGAAATCGCTGCATTCGGTATGCGAATCGCTCGCGTGTCCGAATCGCACCGAGTGCTTCTCCCGCGGCACGGCCACCTTCATGATCCTCGGCGACATCTGCACACGATCGTGCGGATTCTGCAATGTGACCACCGGCCGGCCTTACGCGCCCCCGTCAGCCGAGGAGCCGCGGGACGTCGCGGAGGCGGCGCGGCGAATGCGATTGCGTCACGTCGTCGTCACGTCCGTGACGCGCGATGAGCTTGCCGACGGCGGCGCGCGGCAATTCGCATTGACGATTCACGCGCTGCGCGAGGCTCTGCCCGAGGCGGCCGTCGAAGTCCTGACGCCCGATTTTCGCGGGAATGTCGAAGCGATCGGCATCGTCGCCGACGCGAAGCCCGACTACTACAACCACAACGTCGAGACCGTTCCGCGGCTCTATGACTACGTCCGCCCCGGCTCGCGTTTCGAGCGGTCACTCGCGCTTCTGCGGGAAGTGAAGCGTCGCGACGCAACGATCACTACAAAATCAGGATTCATGCTGGGACTCGGCGAACGTCGCGATGAAGTCATCGAGGTGATGCAGCGGCTCGTCGAGACAGGATGCGAGATTCTCACGATCGGTCAATACCTGCAGCCGAAGCGCGATAAGCTCGATGTGATCGAATACATACATCCTGATGTGTTCGATGCATATCGCGTGATCGGAGAATCGCTCGGATTCCACGCGGTTTTCTCCGGACCGTTCGTGCGCAGCTCCTACATGGCGGACGTGGTGGCGCATGAAGCGCAGCGAGCCTGATTCCGCATTTTTCGCGACGTACCTGCCGATCTACCTCGACTACCTGGCGGTCGAAAAAGGTCTCGCGAAGAATTCGCTGGCGGCGTACGGAACCGATTTGCGGCGCTTCGGGAAATGGCTCGACGCGCAATCGATCGAAACGGAATCCGCGAAGCGGCAGCACATCGTCAAGTACATTCAATCGTTGCGGTCAGGCGGAATCTCGGCGCGATCCGTCGCCCGTGCGCTGGCCGCAACGCGCGGCTTCTTCCGATTTCTCGTCGCAGAGCGCCACCTGAAACACGATCCAACTGAAAATCTCGACAATCCGAAATTGTGGTCGACGCTGCCGAAGTCGCTGCATCCAACCGAAGTCGATGACCTTCTCGCCGCTCCCGATCGCTCGACGCCGGACGGTCTGCGCGACGGTGCGATGCTCGAGCTTCTCTACGCCACCGGCTTGCGCGTCTCGGAGCTCATCCGCGTGAAGGTTGAAGACCTCGTGCTCGACGCCGGCTTCCTCCGCACATTCGGCAAGGGATCGAAGGAGCGCATCGTTCCGTTCGGCGATTCAGCAGCCAAAGCGATCACGACTTACATCGAGAACGCGCGGCCGCATTTCAATCGCCGCAACGACGTGCATCTTTTTCTCACCAATCGCGGCCGTCCGATGACGCGGCAGACGTTCTGGATGAAGATCGTGAAGTACGCACGGCAGGCCGGGATCCGGACCCATATCTCCCCCCACGTCCTCAGGCATTCCTTTGCGACGCACCTGCTGGAGAACGGAGCGGACCTCAGATCCGTCCAACTGATGCTTGGCCACTCGGATATCTCGACCACCCAGATCTACACCCACGTCTCGCGGGCGCGACTGCAGAAGATGTACGATCAATATCATCCGCGGGCATAAGCAGTTACCGGTTGGCGGTTGTCAGTTGTCGGTCCTATGAAACGTATTGCTGCGGCCGCTGTGTTTTTTCTCGCTGCCCTCCCGGCGAGCGCGAGCATTGCTCTCTTCACCGACGGACGGGCCATGAAGATCAGCGGATACAAGCTCGTCGACGACAGCGCCATCCAGCTCACCTTCAAGAACGGCGGCGCGATGACGATGCCGCTCACGCGCGTGGAGCGGATCGTCGACGACGAAGTCATCGAGGTCGAGAAAGCGCCCGAAGTGGCGAAGATGATCGAAGAAGGCGTCTTTCCGAAGCAATCGTGGCGTTACGACGCGGGTCGCGGCCCGATCTTCCGAACGAAGTACGACAAGATGATCGTCGATGCTGCGAAGAAATTCGACGTCGATGCCGCGCTCGTATCGGCAGTCGTCAAAGCTGAATCCGACTTCAATCCTCGCGAGGTCTCGAACAAAGGCGCGCGCGGGCTGATGCAATTGATGCCGGCAACCGCCGAGCGATTCGGCGTCGTGAATTCCTTCGACGCCAGGGCCAACATCAACGGCGGCGTGCGCTATCTCCGGTGGCTGCTCGACACATTCGAAGGCAACGCCGACCTGGCGATAGCGGCTTACAACGCCGGCGAAGGAAATGTCGCTAAGTACAACGGGGTGCCGCCGTTCCGCGAGACCATCAATTACATCAATCGCATTGCGAGGCACATTCGCGCCGCGACTCAAACCGCGGTCGCTGTCGTGAGCTCGGGCGCCGTCGTCAGCTCCGGCCGGAACTGATCGAACCGCAGGATCATCACCGTCCGGTCGTCATCCGCGGGCCGGCTGCCGGAGTGCTTCGCAACAGCTTCCAGAATCGCATCGCGAACGACATCCGGCGATGTATCGGACGTTCCGGCCAGCACGGACTCGAGTTGTACAAATCCGAGCGGATCGCCATTTTCGTTCTGCGCTTCGATGATTCCATCGGATAAATAGACGATCGTGTCGCCCTCTTCGAGTTTGACTTCCACCGTGCGCGTGCGGATCTCGGAGCGAACCCCCAGCGGAAGCGAGGGCACTTCGATGCTGGTGGGAGGCTGCCCTCGGCGCAGTAGATAGGGATAGAGATGTCCGGCATTCGTGTGTCGAATGGTGCTGTGCTCGAGATCGAAAATCGTGAAGGCCAGCGTCATGAACGCGCGCCGCTCCGTTGAACGATGGACAAGCTCGTTGAGGCGCTTGAACAGCGAGACTTCGTCGGCATGCTCTTCCACGAGAGTCGTAATCGCCGCCTTGACCATCGCCATCACGATGCCGGTCGACAGGCCGTGGCCTGAGACGTCGCCGATCGCGACCGCCAGGTGCGTCTTGTCGAGATTGAAGACGTCGTAGTAGTCGCCGCCGATCGACGCAGTCGGCTCGAAGTGCGCCGAGAACGACACGCCGCGGAACAGCGGACCCTCTTTCGGCAGCAGATTCCGCTGGATGGTCGCGGCGATCGCGATCTCACTCTGCAGGCGCTCCTTCTCGGCGACATTCGTGAGCAGCGTCGCGATCGATTCGGTCATGCGATCGAACGATTGCGCCATCTCGCCGAGCTGATTGTGGGGCTTCATCCCGATGCGGTAGCTGAAATCGCCGCGCTCGACGGCCTTCGTTCCTCTTTCAATGCGGTTGACCGCGCGCGTGATCGAGTAGATCAGGACAGCCGCGAAGAGCGCCGCCATCATGTAGATGAACAGCAGCATGACCGCCAAGCCGGCGATGATGTTGAAAAGAATCCGCACGTACTGATCCGATCCCGCCCCGAAGTAGAACTGAAACAGCGATGAGACCGGATTGATGATCAGCGTGAAGAGCTGATGCTCGTCGCTGCTTCCAGTGTTCCAGTCACTCAGGGTTTCAATGTCCCCCCAGATGACTCTGCTCGTGAACGAGCGGAGGATCAAGTCCTCCATATCGCCACCGTTGTCGTTCAGGTCGATGTCCTTTTCGCCGACCTTCATGTTGATGCCGCCCTTTTTGCGGCGCTGTGTCTCCCGCCCGATTCTAATAATCATGCCCGCGCGTTCCTGAAGCTGAGCGGCCCAGGCGCGGTCTATCGGTTGCACGAACGCGACGGTTCGCGGCAGCGTGCCCGCACGCGGAAACTGACGCGTAGCCACGAGCAAGGGATCGCTGCCGCGCCACACCATTCCGCTAAAGCTAGTTTCCTTGAGCCACCTCGGGAGTTGTTCTCCGCTGGCTGCGACGGTGTCATAAATCTCGAGAGTCGGAAGCGCGCCGGCCGGCTTCTTGCCGGTCAGCCCATACTCCAGCGCTGCCGATTCCATCTGCCCCAGGCTCGCCTGCCGCTCTCCACGCAACGCGGCGTGGCTCATGACGCCCGCGATCATGTAGCCGATCGTCAGAAGGAGAATCGCGAAGAGGAAAAAGGGCAGCATCCCGATCAGCATGTAGCTGAGGAAGAGGCGCCGTCCGACTCGCCAGAACAGCGCGGTCATCAGCCAGCGGACTGCGGCCGCAAATCCGTACAGCGACAGCGCGATCACGATCAGCCACGCAATGAACTCCACGAATGTCAGCAGTCCGGTCGGAAACGGCGTCGCCCGCAGCAGTCGGCGGCCGGTTTCCGCGCCGATGATGACCAGCACGCCGATCAGCCAGAGGATGGCCAGGCGTCCGCCGCGGCGCGGCGGGGTCGAGGCGGCAGGCGTTGGACGAACTGGGAGCATGCGGTCAGCTAACCGAAGAGGTTATACGCGTAAAAGGTTGTCGGGTTGTCGAGTTAT
This sequence comes from Acidobacteriota bacterium, assembly GCA_030948915.1. Classification (GTDB taxonomy): domain Bacteria; phylum Acidobacteriota; class Thermoanaerobaculia; order Gp7-AA8; family Gp7-AA8; genus Gp7-AA10. The sequence continues at coordinate 19,966 of JALYZI010000287.1, read as the reverse complement.
CAGGGCTTCAAATCTCCCGCAGGGCCCTCGTAATCGGCAGGCGCGCCGCGCTGACCGCAGGAATCAGGCCACCGATGACGCCCGAAATCACGGCCAGCAGGATCCCGATCGACGCCACGACCTGATCCACCCGGAAGTTGAACGCCACTTCGGAAAACGTCTGCCAGTTGACGGTGCCGGTCGAAATGAAGTTCACCGGCAGCGCAAGAAGGACACCCAGGATGCCGCCCAGGAGTGCGACGAAAGCGCTTTCGATGATCATCGCGGCCACGATCGTCCGGCGCTTGAATCCGATCGCGCGCATCGTCGCCAGCTCGCGTTTGCGCGAGGAGACGGCGGTGAACATCGTGTTCATCGTCGCCAGGATCGCGGCCGCGACCATGAACGCCGTGACGATGAACACGAGAATGACGATGCCGAGAAGACCGTTCGTCTGCTCCACGTAGTACTCGTACTCGGTTTTCACCTGCAGCTTCAGCCGATTGTCGTTCTTGATGGATGCCTTGATCGATTCGAACGCCGAGTGGTCGACCGGGCGCAGAATGAGCGAAGAATATGCGTTGCGTTTTCGCGCCTGGCCGAGGTAGTCGACGTCGGCCCACATCTCGGAGGCGAAAGCGGTGCCGGCCGCGTCGAACACGCCGACCACGTTCCATGTCTGCGGGCCGAATTTGAATGTGTCGCCAACATCAGTATTCTTGAATCGATCGCGAATGCGGCGAGCCACGATGACCTCGTTCGTCGCAGGGCGAAACATCCGACCCTGAATCAACTTCACGTAAGGCCGCATCGTGAATGCGTTCTGCGTGACGCCCCGCACGATGACGTTCGATCCCTTGGGATCATCCTTCTTCGGAATCTTGAACGCGATGCAGATTTCCGGCGACAGCATCGGCTGACCTTTGGAGTCCTTCTGGATTCCGGGAAGCGAGCGAATGATCCGATACGCATCCTTCGTCACCCAGCTCGAGATCTCCGCCTGCGCACCTTCGCGCATGACCATCATTGCGTCCTTCGAACCGGAGGTCGTAGTCGCCTTCAACACTCCGTTATAGAGCGCCATCATCGAAAGCATGACCGCGATGACGATGCCGATGCCGAAGATCGACATCAGCGTCGACATGCTTCGGGCTTTGAGATTCTGAATGTTGTATTTGAGAGGAATCATCAGACCACTCTCCGCAATCCATCGACAACGCTCATGTTCGCGGAGCGCATCGCCGGCCAGCCGCCTGCCAGCAGTCCGACGGCGAGGGACGCCACGAGGCAGATCGCGATCGATTGTGGATACAGATGAAAGTTGATCAGGAACCCCTGCGTGACCTCGGCCATGTTGACGACGCGGTAGACGAGCGAGCCGGCGAGCATACCGAGTGCTCCGCCGACGAGCGTCAGCAGCGCGAATTCGATGAGCATCAGCGACAACACCAGTCCGCGCGGGAAGCCGATCGCCTTGAGCACTGCGATCTCCGTGACACGCTCGCGCGCCGACATGCTCATCGTTATGGCCGCCAGCAGGATGACCATGAAGATCGAGCAGAGGCTGATGCTGTGGAAGAGCAGCTTGATGTCGCCCATCATCGATAGGAAGTTGAGCTGAAACTCCTTCTCGGTGAATGTCTCGGTGGGATCGGTGCTGTTGCGGAACATGTCATCGATCTGCTTGCTGACGGCCGTCATCTCCTTCGGATCTTTGACTTTCAGCCAGAACATTCCGACCAGGCCGTTGTTGCCCATCGCCTGCTGGAAGTAATCCATGTGAAACATCAGCGATGACGTGTCGACCGGATGTTTGTAGACGGCGCGAATGTTCAGCTCGGGGTTGAACGGAAAAATCGTGCTCTTGAGCGTGATGCGATCTCCAATTTTCCATCCGAAGCGCTTCATGAGCTCCGGTCCGACGATCGCGCCCTGGCGATCGTTGGAGAACGCTTCGAACTGCGCGTCGGGCGTGACGTAGTCATCGAACACGCTGCGCATGTGGCGGTGATCGATCGCAAAATTCGCGAAGAAATTCTTCGGCTCCTTGTAGTACGCGCCGAACCACTGCATCTGACAGACGTCGGTGACGCCGGGGACCTGCCGGATTTTCTGTTCGTGCGCGACCGGCAGGACGTTCGCGAGTGAGATCGCCGACTGTACCGCCAGCCGGTTCTGCCCTTTCCCGGCTTCGGAAAACAGCGTGAAGTTTTCGAGAATCGACAACAAGGTCGCGATGAAGAAGAAGATCGCGGCCATCAGAAGGACCGTCAGTATTGCCCGCAGGCGATTTCGAAAAATGTTGCGAAGGATCAGCTTCGAAAACTTCATGCTTCGGCCCTCGCAACAATCGTCTCCGTCCCGGACGCCGGGACCATCTCGACCAGCAGGCCTTTCTCGAGGTGCAGCATGCGGCGTGCGTGCTGCGCGGCTTTCGGATCGTGCGTGACCATCACGATCGTCTTCTCGAACTCTTCATTCAGCCGCTGCAGCAGATTGAGGGTCTCTTCGGCATTGCGCGCATCGAGATCGCCGGTCGGTTCGTCGGCGACGAGAAGGGTTGGATCGGTGACGATGGCGCGGGCGATCGCGACGCGCTGCTCCTGTCCGCCCGAGAGCTGACGCGGATAGTGAGTCATACGGTCGCCGAGGCCGACGATGTTGAGGGCGGTGTTGACGTGCTCGCGCCGCTCCTTCTTCGACAGCTTCGTCAGCAGCAGCGGCAGCTCGACGTTCTCGAACGCGTTGAGCACCGGGATCAGGTTGTAAAGCTGAAAGATGAATCCGACGTGGCGGGCGCGCCAACTCGCCAGCGCGGTCTCGCTGAAGCGCGAGATTTCTTTCCCCTCGACCAGAATTCTTCCGGCAGTCGGACGGTCGATGCCGGCGATCAGATTCAGCAGCGTCGTCTTGCCGGAGCCGGACGGTCCCATCAGCGCGAGGAAATCGCCGCGTCCGACCTCCAGCGAAACGCCGTTCAGAACCGGAACTTCGAATGCGTCGCGCTTGTAGACTTTCTTGACTTTTTCGATCTGGACGAGAGTTTCCATTTCATTCTCCATATCGAACCAGCTCTCCTTCTTTGAGCCGGTCCGGATTTTCGATGACGACGCGATCGCCGGCGCGAATGCCACCGGTGATCTCAACACGCTCTTCGCGAACCAATCCTGTCGTGACGCGGCGCCACACGATCTGTTTCTTTGCGTCCACGACCGCGACGCGTCCATCGGAAATGGCCGACGATGGCAGCCACATGCGAGGCGGCTCGCGCAGCTCGGAGTCGCTCCGCTCCGTTTGCAGAAACGAGGCGGTCGCGCTCATCTCCGGCAGCAGACGCGCATCGGGATTGATGATCTTGATCTTCACCTGGACGATCGCTTTCGCGCGATCGGCGGTCGGAATGATTTGACGCAACACGCCGCGCCATTTGCGGCTGGGGAACGCATCGACTGTGACTTCAGCCGGCTGTCCTTCGCGCAGTTGTCCGATGCTTCCTTCGTTCACGTCGGCGACGACTTCCAGCGTGTTCAAATCAACGATCGTGCAGATGGCGCCGGCGGGAAGCGTCCCGGAAACCTGCCCCAGCGTCACCGAAGAGATGACCTCACCCACTTCGGTATTTTTCGTCGCGATCGTTCCGTCGAACGGAGCGCGCACGGTCATGTCGGTCATGTTGATGCGGATCTGCGCGACGCGAGCGCGCGCCGCTTTCAACTGCGCTTCTGCATTGTCGAGGAGCGAGCGGCTCGTGACGCCCTGCTTCCACAGTGCGAGCTGACGGTTGTACTCCTGCTGCGCCTGACCGAGCGCTGCATCCGCTTCCGCGAGCTGCGCTTCCATCGTCGTGCTTTCGAGGACCGCCAGCACCTGACCTCGGGTGACTTTGTCGCCGACATCGAAATTCAGCCTCACGACTTTTCCGGAGATCTTCGGGGTGATTTTCGATTGCTTGTCGGCGACCAGGTAGCCGGTCGCGCTGAGAAGCGCCGGATTCGTGACATTGACGACCGGTTTCACGACCAGCGTCTCGACCATCGGAGCGCGGCTCGGAGCAATCCACTGCCTGTAGACAACGACAGCGGTTATCGCGAGCACGATCAGAACGATGCACCAGCCAATAATTCTGGCGATTGGCAGGCGGCGGTGCTCCTGCTCAGGCTCGCGCTCAATGCGCAGTGCGGTCAGATCGGGACGAACGGACATTTGGACCGGGGAATGATAGCGGAACTAGAAGGATCGAAAGCGGGTCTCGCGCGCGCTCGGCACAGCGAGATTCATCCGGCTGACACCCGAATCGCAGAATGCCCAGTCATGATTGATCCCGACCACCATGAGCGACTCATCCGGGCACAGCTCGCCAAGGGCGGCGCCGAGGGTGGCGAGGTCGGTGTGGTCGTCGGACTGCACGATGAAGGTGGATTCGAACGGAAGGTCGACGATGACACCGAGTCGCGCGATGGCATTGTGCAGCTCGCGATAGTCGGCGCCCGGCGTCATGCTGTGGCGAATCATCAGGAAATCGCGCGAGGTCGTGAATTGCGTGCAGGCGACGAGAATGCGCGCATCCGCGGAAACACATCTGCGCAGCCACCGCACCAGCGCTGCCGAATGCCTCTCCTCGGTCAACCAAACAAACCAGCTCTGATCGAATGAGGGCTCGGCGCCGAGGCGGCGCATCGCGCGGGAGAGATCGATTGTCAGATCGCCTTCATGGCAAATCTGGAACAATTTGATCTCTGCCATTAATAATCATGATAAATCATCATGATTATCACAAGCAAGAAAGAAATGATGCTGATCGCGCCAAAGATCGCGAAAAGCGGATTGCCGTAGCGAAATCGAATCGTGTGCGTTCCTGCGGGAACGATCACGCCCTGAAAGCCGACATTGGCGGTTTGTAGTGGCGCCGGCGCGCCGTCGATCGTCGCATTCCAGTAGCGATGCGGCGTCACGCTGGCAACCAGAAACGCCTGTCCCTCGGCGCGCACCGCGATGTCGGCGCGATTTGCGGATTCAGTCACGCGAAGAACTTCGGCGCGCGCCGGCGCGAATGCCGGCATGGTCACGAACGCGGCGCGATCGCTCCATCGCTTCGTGGTGAGATCGCGGACAAAGTCTTCCCGCCGCCCGATGCTCACCAGCTGATCCGCGAACCAGTAGCGCGGCAGGGTCGCGCCGCGTGCGATGCGAATCGGCCGTCCGGGCAGCACGAGATACTCCGCATTTCCCATCAACATGAATGGCCGCACGGGCGCCCGATTGCCGAGCGCTTCCCACATCGACTGGACGAGCTCCGCGGTCGGACGCAGCGAAGTGACGTTGATATCAATCTCGTAAATCGTTTGCAGACCGTAGAGCGCCGGCGTGAATGGCATCAGCGCCGTGCGTTGCGACCAGTACGTCCGCGCACCCGACTCGAGCGCGATGCCGCGGGTTCCCCACACCGGCCATTCGGCCTCATGGAAAATGCGCGTCGGACCGCGGGCATCCGTGAGAGCCAATGTCACCGGCGGCGGCGTGAAGAAACGGCGCGGCATCCGCGGAGCGAGATCGTTCACGTGCAGCGCGAGGTCGCCGACCGTCAGCAACAAAAGAAATGGCGCGAAACGGCGATCGAGCCGATCGAATGCCGCCGCGGCGAGAACGATCATCGCGAAGAGGCCGAAGAGAATGAATTTCTCGGGATAACGAATCCAGCGATAAAAAACCGGCAATGGTCCGTTGGAGCCGATCGCCAGGAGATACGACAGCGGAATCGCGAACCACGTCCATCGCTGAAGTCGCATCGCGATGCCTGCGACCGCGAGCAGCGGCACCAGCAATCCGCAATAGATGCTGAAGATGAGCGGAAGGCGCGGCGGGCGATAGCGCCACGAACCGCGATAGCCGGCGCCGTCGTCGGTGATGCGGCCAAAAGCAAATGGATAGAAAAGCTCGGCGGGGCGAATCAGCGGCATGCTCCACGACGTGCCGTCCTCGAAGGTGAGAGAGTGGGCGCGATTGGAGTCGCGCATGAGATCGGCGGCGGGAATCAGTTGAACTGCGGCGATGCCGAGCGCCAGCGCAATCGAGACGAGGGCGGCTCTTCGGCGTGTCCAACAAATCAACAGAATTGCGGTTTGCACTATCACGGATTGTTCGGCCGCCAGAAACAACATGCCGAGGGCGAAGGCCAGCGCACCAAAACGGCGCTGGCGCGCGAACATCACGATCAGCGGCCACCACGCGACCGACGTCAGAAACGGCAGCAGGTTCGTGAGCGAGAGAATGACGCCGCCGAATCCGAACGCGATCGCACCAAAGAGTGCGGACGCGACGCGCAGCTGCATCGATCGGAGCAGCAGAAACATTCCGATCGTCGCGAGCGCGATGTGCGCGACGATCTCCAGGTTGAATCCGAAGAAAAAGCTCGGTAGAAACACGAGCCACGTTCCGGGATAAAACGCCTGGAAGCCGGGATTGGCAGCCAGCGGCTGTCCGGCCGACCAGAAGCGATTCCACATCGGAAATTCGCCGCCGGCGAGGACGGCGCGCAGGATGAATCGTGATGGTAGATAGTCGCGATAAATATCGCGAATGTAGAAGCCGCTTCCGAAAAAGAGAACGTCCGAGAAGACCAGCGCGACGGCGATCGCCAGCAATGCGGCGATCTTTGCATCCGTCGAGACGCGTTGCATTGAAGGCAGCTTAACGTATGCGACCCGATCGCGTTCCCGACACCGCGAGACTGCGCAACGCCGCTACTTTTCCATCCCCATCTGTGTGAGCACGAACGCGTAATCGAACGCCAGATCGTGCAGCGCGTCATAACGTCCGGAAGCGCCACCGTGACCGGCACCCAGGTTCACTTTGAGCAGCAGCGGATTACTGTCGGTCTTGTTCGCGCGCAGTTTCGCGACCCACTTCGTTCCTTCCCAATATCCGACCTGACTGTCGTTGAGCGAGGTCCGGACCAGCATCGTGGGATAGCGCTTCTTTGCGACGTTCGAATACGGATCGTAGCTCTTCATGTAGACGTAAGCGGGCTTCTCGTTCGGATTGCCCCACTCGATGTACTCCTGGGTCGTGAGCGGCAAGGTTGCATCGAGCATCGTGTTGATCACGTCGACGAATGGCACGTACGCGAGAACAATGTGAAAGAGATCCGGCCGCATGTTCGTGACGGCGCCCATCAGCAATCCGCCGGCGCTTCCTCCCGAGATCACGAGCTTGTCCTTCGATGTGTAGTTCTCTTTGACGAGATGCTCGGCGGCGGCGATGAAATCGGTGAAGGTGTTCTTCTTCGTCATCATCCGGCCGGACTCGTGCCACTGCTTGCCCATCTCACCGCCACCGCGGATGTGTGCCATCGCGTAGACAAAACCGCGATCGAGCAGCGCGAGCCGCGAGCTGGAGAACGTCGGGTTCGTCGATGATCCGTAGGAACCGTAGGAATAGAGCCAGAGCGGATTGACGGCGCGCGGCTTCACGTCTTTGCGATAGACGAGCGAGATCGGGATCTTCACGCCGTCCCTGGCGGTCGCGAAGATGCGTTCCGAGGTGTACCTGGACGGATCGTAGTTCGGGACTTCCACGCGCTTGAGCAGCGTCTGCTGGTGCGTGTCCATGTCGTAGTCGTACGTGCTGTTAGGCGTGACGAGCGACGTGTAGGTGTAGCGAAAGACTTTCGTGTCGAAGACATGATTCTGACTCGCACCCGTCGAGTAGGTCGGTTCCGGGAACGCGATGCGATGCGATTTGCCGTCGCGAAGATCGACGATCTCGAGCTGCGTCAGCCCGCCATCGCGCTCCGTCGCGACCAGATGATTCGCGAAGAGATTGACATCGGTGATGTACACCGGCTTCCGATACGCGATGACTTCGGTCCAATTCTTCCGTTGCGGATCGGAGACCGGCGCACTGACGACGCGGTAGTTGATTCCGGCGTCGTTGGTCAGGATGTAGAAGCGATCGCCGCGGTGATCGAGGAAGTACTTCAGGTCGGCTTTCCGCGGGACGATCACGCGCGGTGTGGCCGTCGGATCGTTCGCGGGAATCGCACGCACTTCCGTCGCCGTCTTGCTTTCGGACGTCATGAAAATCCAGTCGCCGGAGAGGGAACGATCGCCATACAGGTCGTAGAGCTCGTCCTTCTCCTCGTAGACCAGCGGATCGTCGGCGCTGCCCAGTGTGTGGCGATAAAGACGCCATTGGCGCTTGGCCGGGTTCTCGACGGTATAGAGGATTGTCTTGTTGTCGGCGGCCCACAGGACGGTGCCGACTTTCTGCGCAGTATCGGAAAGATTCTCCCCGGTGCGGAGATCCTTGACGTGAAGCACGTACTGGCGATAGCCGACGTTGTCGGTCGAATACGCGAGCAGGTTGCCGTCGTCGCTGATTTCGTATCGCCCGATGGCCATGAACTTCTGCCCCTCGGCCAGTTGGTTCACATCGATCGTGATCTCTTCGGGGGCGTCGAGGCTTCCCTTCCTGCGCGCATAGATCGGGTACTGCTTTCCCTCGACCGTGCGCGTGTAATAGAAGTAGTCGCCCTTGCGATACGGGACGTTCGTGTCGGTCTGTTTGATGTGGCCGAGCATCTCGTCGTACAGCTTCTTCTGCAGCTCTTCGGTCGGTTTCATGAACGCCTCGGTGTAGGCGTTCTCCGATTCCAGATACGCGAGCGTCTCGGGACTCGCTTTGTCGCGAAGCCAGCCGTAATCGTCGGTGCGTGTGTCGCCGAACATCGTCACCGATTTCGGCGCTTTCTTCGCGACCGGCGGCTTGGCGGCATCGGCGAAGAGGCCTGCAGCGATGAAAAGAGAGAGAAGCAGCGCGAATAGTCGTTTCACGCGCGCGAGTCTATTGCAGTCGCGCGGTGCGACAAAAACATCTGCATGGTGCCGCATTCGCGGCAGAGGAAATGGATCGTGTCGCGGCGGGCCCACGGATTCGGCGTGTCGCAGACGGTGCAGAGAGTCTCGTTTTGCGGGAAGGGGCGATCGCAGTGATCGCAGGAGACGGGTCCGCTGAGATTCACATCCTCTTCACAACTCACTTCGCTGCACTCGGGGCAGCGCCAGCACACCGCCATCTGTCGTGAAAATATAGCACACTAATCCTTCGCGATTTTGGCCCACGTATCTTTCAACGTCGCCGTCCGGTTGAAAACGAGATGGTCGGCAGTCGAGTCGGCATCCACGCAGAAGTAGCCGAGGCGCTCGAACTGCACGCGGGTCATGGGAGAGGAGCCGCGAACGCCCGGCTCGAGTTTCGCGGTCCGAACGATCTTCAGCGAATCGGGATTCAGGTCGGCCAGAAAATCGCCGCTCTCCTCCGGCTTCTCACTACGGAACAGCCGATCGTAGAGACGTACTTCGCATTCGATCGCATGCTCCGCCGACACCCAGTGCAGAGTCGCTTTCGGACGGCGGCCATCGGGTGCGTCGCCGCCGCGCGTTGCGGGATCGTACGTCGCGCGCAGCTCCACGACGTGGCCGCCCTTGTCCTTCGTCACGCCGGTGCAAGTGATGAAGTACGCCGATCGCAATCGCACTTCACGCCCCGGAGCGAGTCGGAAGAATTTCTTCGGCGGATCTTCCATGAAATCCTCGCGCTCGATGTAGACGACTCGCGAGAACGGCACGGAACGCTTCCCGGCATTCGCGTCCTCCGGATTGTTGGCCGTCTCGAACGATTCGGCTTCGCCTTCCGGATAGTTCTCGATGACGACGCGCAGCGGGTCGAGGACGCCCATGACGCGCGGCGCGATCCGATTCAGGTCTTCGCGGACCGAGAATTCGAGCAGAGCGACATCGATGACGTTCTCGCGCTTCGCCACGCCGACGCGATCGGCGAAGTTGCGGATCGATTCCGGCGTGTAACCGCGTCGCCGGAGTCCCGCGATCGTCGGCATGCGCGGATCGTCCCATCCATTGACATGGCCCTCGGAAACGAGGCGGAGGAGTTTCCGTTTCGACATGATCGTGTAATTGAGATTCAGCCGCGCGAATTCGTACTGTCGCGGCCGGGAGGGGACCGGGACGTTCTCGATGAGCCAGTCGTAGAGCGGGCGGTGGTCCTCGTACTCCAGCGTGCAGAGCGAATGCGTGATGTGCTCGATCGCGTCCGACAGCGGGTGCGCGTAGTCGTACATTGGATAGATCGTCCACGCGTCGCCGGTCCGATGATGCGTCGCATGCCGGATCCGGTAGAGGACCGGATCGCGCATGTTGAGGTTGGGTGAGGTCATGTCGATCTTCGCGCGCAGCACGCGATTTCCATCCTCAAACTCGCCATCGCGCATCCGGCGGAAGAGATCGAGGTTCTCAGCGGCGCTTCGATTTCGAAACGGCGATTCTTTTCCCGGCTCCGTCAGCGTTCCGCGATATTCGCGAATCTGATCGGCGTCCAGATCGTCGACATACGCCTTGCCGGCGCCAATCAAGTGTTCAGCCCACTGATACAACTGCTCGAAGTAATCGGAGGCGTGATAGAGATGATCGTTCCAGTCGAAGCCAATCCACTTCACATCGCGCTTGATGGCTTCCGCGTACTCGACTTCCTCTTTCGCCGGATTCGTATCGTCGAATCGAAGATTGCAGTGCCCACCGTATTCGCTCGCGATTCCGAAATTGAGGCAGATCGATTTCGCATGTCCGATATGCAGATAGCCATTCGGCTCGGGAGGGAAGCGCGTGACGACGGTCGAATGGCGTCCGGCCTTGAGGTCTTCCTCGACAATCTCGCGAATGAAATCCGTCATAAAAAGGTGGCAGTCTACAATCTTCCGCGAGTTCGCTCTCCTGCTCGCCGCTGCACTCAGCACAGTCTCGACGACCGGATTGCGCGGGTCACGACAAGCGGTCCCGACTCCTTCCAGACGCGCACCGGCGCGGTCCCGAGAACTGCTCAGGTCGGCGCCCGCGTCACCTTTCTAGCTTCCATTCTCACGGCTTCTCGCCCTCACCCACCCGGGTGGGGGGCGAGTAAGCCCCGTCACGCCCGTCGCATTGCCACTCCTGTTAGGATCATTGGTTCAGATGGGCGAACTCGCCAGCCAACCCCGTCGTTTCTTCGGCGAATATGAGGTTGAATCCGTCCTCGGTAAGGGGGCCATGGGAATGGTCTACCTCGCCCGCGACAAGCGCATCGGCCGCCGCGTCGCGCTCAAGACGGTCCAGGTGCAGCAGACATTCGAGGACGAGAGCGAGGCGACGGAGTTTTATCAGCGACTGCAACGCGAGGCGGAAGTCTGCGGCGCGATGCAGCATCCCAACATCGTGACGCTGTACGAGCCGGGCTACGAGAACAACGTCATCTCGTTTCTGGCCACCGAGTGGGTCGACGGCGAATCACTCCGCGACCGACTGAAACGATCGAAGCCGCTTCCGCTCGAAGATGCGTTGCGCATCAGCGAAGACATTCTCCGCGGTCTGGCATACGCGCACATGAAGGGCGTCATCCATCGCGACATCAAGCCCGCCAACATTCTTTTGTCGACCGAGGGACAGGCGAAGATCGCTGACTTCGGAATCGCGCGGCCCGTCGACTCCACCCTGACCGCGGTCGGCTCGATGCTGGGCACGCCGAACTACATGTCGCCCGAGCAGGTGAAATGCGCCGACGTGACGGCGAGGTCGGATCTTTTCTCGGTCGGGGTGGTGATGTACGAGATGCTGACCGGTGTCAAGCCATTCTCAGCGACCGACGTCAGCAGCATTCTGCGCAACGTCGTCGAGCGCGTGCCGCCGCTGGCGAATGAAGTCAACAAGGACGTTCCCGAGCCGATCGCCCATTTCGTCGCGCATCTTTTTGCGAAGGAGCCCGAGGATCGATTCGGGACGGCGATGGAAGCGCTTGGTGAGCTCCATGCCCTGCGACACGGAACGTCGCCGGGGGCGCCGCCGGAATTGGTGGGGGCCGACGCGGCCGTCTCGACGGTTGCACCAGGTTCGAACAGCAAAGCGCGCGATGCCACCACCGATCGGCTGTACGGCGATGCAACGCCGGCGATCGGGACGCCGAAGACGAACGCAATTTCGCCGGCCATTTCGTTCGCGATCATCGGCGCGCTGGCGGCGGTAGTCATCACAACGATCGCGGTCATTCGGGTTCGAACGGATCCGACTCCGATGGGCGTGATCACGCCGCAGCAGCACGCAGAATTCGTTTTGAAGAAGCAGTCGCTCGCGACCGCGCACGCACTACTCGATGCCGGCCGATACGATGAAAGCATCCGCGCCTACGACACGTATTCTCGAATGCATCCGGAGAGCGTCGTCGCCAGAGAAGGTCTGGCGGAAGCGATGAAGGCCGCCGAGGCAAATAAGTCGGGGGCGACCGTGACCGCGCAGGCGACGAAACAGACAGGGAAGAAGAAGACGACTCCGGACAAGAAACAACCGCCTTCGCTCTGGCAACGGATTTTCCGGCGCGGCAAGACCACAAGCAAGCCGTAACGTGCTCGACGAGACGCGGATCCGTCTCGACGCGATTCACTACGTCCGCGATCTACGCGAGCGCTGGGTTGCTGTCCCGGCGTCCGAGGTGCAGCAGTTCACGACCGGCGGCCAGCGCGTTTTTCTCAAGGGGCAGCAGGGGATCTTCAAGCCGGCCGAGCTGGCCGATCCGCTTTCGATCACGTCAACGATCGACTCGTCCTACACCGATGACCCGATCGAGGGCAGCCGCGTTCTATACGATTTCCTTCCATCGACGCGCGAATTCGAAAACCTCGGATTGAAAAGGTGCGCCGAGGCCGAGCTTCCGCTGATTTATTTCTTGCAGGTCAAGCGGAGGCCGAACCCGGAGTACGTCATCTTCGCGCCGGTGTATGTCGTTGGATGGGATGACGTGGCGCGGCGATTTTTAATCGACCTGTCGGAACAGAAACCGGGGGAGGTCGTGTCGCCGCCGCCCGTGACGCGTCAGCTCACGCTGCCGGCGATCCGCACGCCGCAGAGTCCGATGGAGATTCGCGAGATGTCGAAGAGCTACGTCGTGACGATGGTGCAGCGGCGGCTCTATCAGGCGCGATTTCGAAACGCGGTGCTCAAAGCGTATCGCGAGCGTTGTGCTGTGTGTGGACTTCGATTGCGACCGCTGCTCGATGCGGCGTTGGTGGCCGAAGATCGTGAGCCGCAGGCTGTGATCGCAGTCCGTGACGGCATCGCGCTGTGCGCGACGCATCATCGCGCGTTCAACGCGCGGATTTTGACATTCGATTCCGAGTACAAGGTTCACATCGAGCTACCGGATCGATTCCATGCGGCGCAGGGAGAGCGCGACATGTTGCTCGCTTACGAAGGCAGAAAACTCGAGCTGCCTGAGGATGCGGAGTTGTGGCCTAACCCTTGAGGCAGAACGCGACCGTCTCGCGCAGCTTGGCGCGATCGATCGGTTTGCGAAAGACGGCGCTCACCAATCCGCGATTCGGACCCTCGATCATCGAGTCGGGAACCAGGGTCGGCGAAGCGCCGGTAATCGCGATGATCGAGGGCGGATTGGGACGCCGGATCTTGAGCTGATCGATGAATCGCAGTCCATCGGTATCGGGCAGCATCATGTCGAGCACCACCACCGCGCACTCAGGAGAGGACGCCTTCTCCAACGCCTCGGCCCCCGTACTCGCCTGCTCGACGCGAATGTTTCCATCCTGAGCGAGATCGGCCACCAGCAGTTTCCTGACCGAGTCGGTGTCATCGACCACCAGGACCATCGGCTTGGGGGGGGACATGGCGACAGTCTACTTGACAATTGTTGGCTGCGGCACAATATTAAACCAGTTGGTTAACAATTCCGATCCGCTCGATGCCACGTTCGCCGCGCTCGGCGATCCCACCCGCCGCGCGATCCTGGCCCGCCTGACGCTCGGCCAGTGGACCGTGGGCGAGCTCGCCGAACCGTTCGATATGTCGCTGCCGGCAGTGTCGAAGCATCTTCGCGTTCTGGAAGAAGCCGGCCTGCTTGTGCGACAGCGCGACGGACGCATTCACCGCATCTCACTCGATCCCCGGCCAATCGAACAGGCCGCCGGCTGGATCACAGAGATGCGCCGTTTCTGGGAATCGCAGCTTGACGCGCTCGCAGCGTACCTCGAGCGGACTAAGGAGGAAACATGGCCACCACCGCCGAGCGACAAACGACGTCGCTCCAGATCCGCCGCACCTTCGCAGCGCCGCGGGAAAAAGTCTTCCGGGCGTGGACCGATCCGCAAACGCTGAAGCAGTGGTTCGGTCCCCCCGGATTCAAAACGACGATTGCCGAAGTCGATTTACGGATCGGCGGAGAGTTCCGTCTGACGCTGCAGAAGCCGACTGGCGAAGTGGTCTCGGCTTTCGGCACGTTCCGGGAAATCCGTCCACCGGAACGCCTCGTCTACAGTTGGAACTGGGACTACAACGACATTGGCGACACGATCGTCACGCTCGATTTTAACGACGACGGCGGCGAGACGGAGCTGATCCTGACCCACGAAAAATTCCAGACCATCGAACAACGCGACGGACACAATGCGGGCTGGATCGGCTGTTTCGACAAGCTCGAAGAGTTTCTACGATCACAAAAAAGGAGTTGATGATGAAGAAGACATTCGGGCTCATTTTTCTCGTAGCAGTTGCGGCAATCGCCGCGGAGCATCACAGTCCGCTGAAATCCAACGCAGCGTACGACAGAATGCAATCGCTGGTCGGCGATTGGAAGGCCGAGGTCCCGAACATGGGACCGGTGACGGCGACGTATTCGATTCACTCCGACGGCTCCGCGCTCCTCGAAGAGTTGAAGATGGAGGGAGAGCCGTCGATGATCACGGTCTACTACCCCGCCGGGAACGACATCGTCATGACGCATTACTGCTCGGGTCACAATCAGCCGCACATGAAAGCCAGCGGCGCCGACGCGCAGTCGGTGAAGTTCACCGCCACGTCAGTCGAAAATCTCGCGTCAAAGACCGACGATCACATGAACGCCGTGCAGTTCACGTTCCGCGACAACGATCACTTCACCGCAACCTGGAACAACCTTGCGGGCGGAAAGAACATCGCGGTGCCGTTCGAGTTCAGGCGGGTGCGCTGATGACTGCAATTGCAAGCGTCGCGAAATCCGAAATCGATTCGACCATCGAGCTCGCCGCGTCACCCGAACGCGTTTTTCGCGCGCTGGCCTCGAAGGAAGTCTGCGACTGGTGGGTGCGCCCGGGCATCTTCGACACGCGCGAGTGGACCGGTGATGTCCGCGCCGGTGGCCGCTGGAGCGCGACCGGTATCGGCAAGGGCGGCAACCCGTACGCGCTGGAAGGCGAGTTCCTCGAAGTCGAGGCACCTCGCAAGCTCGTGCACACGTGGCATCTCGTCGGAACACCGAGCGCGCCGACGACGGTGAGTTATCTTCTCGAAGAGATCGATGGCGGAACGCGCCTGACATTTCGACACTCCGGTTTTGGGTCGCCGGAAGCGTGCGCGAATACCGCGGCGGGATGGGAGACCAGTTTCGCGCGGCTCGTCGAGATTCTCTAAGCGTCGACAGTCCGGAGGGCGCGCAGCACGCGATGCCAGCGCGCCCTCTGGAAGTACCAGATCAGCGCCACCGCAATCGGCACAAACGAAAAAAGCAGAAGCAGCCGCGCGACGCCGGCGATCCCGGGGTTGAACGGCGTGTGGATGTGCAGGTCCAGCGCGATGCCTTCCAGATCGTTCATCAGCATCCCGCCCTTCCCTTCCCGATACCACGCCAGAAACTCGGGATCGTGCATCAGCCGCCATGCGAATTGCATACTATTAATCTGCACGAAAAATGATACGAATGCACCGAGCGGGCGCTCGACCTCGGGAATTCGCCAGCCGACGCCGCTGAGCGCCTGATAAAAAAGGATGCCGGCAAGGATGAATTCCGAGAGATGGCCGGCCGCGCTGAACAACAAATCGCGGCGCCATTCGGAGCTCACGAAAAACAGCCAGACGAGAAAGAGGGTGCCGATCAGAAACAACGCTTTTCGATTCTGGCGAAAGAAGTACATGACGTACACGAAGCCGCCGGCGATCAGCAGCGCCACCACGATCTGAAATCCGCTGTGCGATGTCATTCCTCCGCCGTAAACAAAGTCGAACGCCGGAATTGCCGGCATTCCGAGAATCCAGCCCATGACGGCGTGCCCGAGCTCGTGAAAGAGCGTGATGATCCCTGAGAAAACGAATCGCGTGAGTGGAATCGCGCTGACGACGATCGCCGCGATCAGGCCGATGCCGAGGATTTTCAGCTCAGAGGGGCCGATGCGGCCGTCGAGGACATCTTCGTCGGCGTCACTCCTCACCGGCAGCTGCGGGGCAAACTCTTGTCCCTCTTCCGACGGGAGAGGGTGCCGCGAAGCGGCGGGTGAGGGGCGTCCAAGCTTGGAAAAAACAATTCCGCAGCGCGAACACTCACGTGCGCTCTCGGGCTCCTCAAATCCGCATTTGGGGCACGCAATCTTCACGGCAACCAGGGAATACGCGGGAACGAATCGGGAACGACTGGGAACGTGTCGTTCGTGAGCCACTGCATCAGCAGATTCGTGAAGAACGGACTCCGCGGATCGCCGCTCACGCCGCCGGGAAGGCTCGACTGCCCGATCGGTACACGATTCATCTCGCCGACATAGCGCCGGTTCGGACCGTTCGTGAACATGAATCCGTTCACGGTGTTTGCGCGCGGGTTGTGGCTGGCGACATCGACGGTCGACATCCCACCATCCGTCGCGACTCCGGGCAAATTCGCGAGCGACGGGAGCGGCGGCTGACCGAACGGCGCGCCGGGCGAATAGAGATTTCCCATCAGATGCGCGAATACCACGCGATGGATCTTTCCCCATCGGTAGTCGCTGAGATTCGTTGATTTGTTGAACGCCGGCGCGAATGCGTCGCTGGCGAGCATCGTCATACCGTCCGCGACGCTTTTGAGAATCAGGATGTCGCGGCGCGTGGCCGCATCATCGACGCCCGGCACATTGAAGAAACTGAGGCCTGAGCTTCCGCGGCCACCGGTGGTCGAAAAGTTTTCCAGCTGGAAGCGCAGCGCCGACAGCGTTTGCTGAGACGGTGGAAGCGGCAGCGTGATTGTCTTGAGGACGACATCGATCGTGTTCGCGAGGAACTTACTGCGCCACGCGGCGTAAATCGTGGCACCGACGCTGTTGCTGATCTCCGTTGCCGACGGCGGCTGCAGCACTCCGTTAGTCTCCACGGCGTCGTAACCGGTGTCGATGCCGGTCGGCGTCGAGAAATCCCACGTCCCGAGCTGGGCCACTGCCGCGGCGACAACCGGACTGCTTCCAAGCGCAGCCAGCGTCGCATCCGCTCCAGGTTTCCGCGCGTTCGTCATCGCCGCCAGGATGTACGGCACGAACACCTCGGCATCGACCAGTACTGTGTCGGCCTGAATCGACTGCATGTCGGCGACCGAAATCTTGCCGCTGTTCGCGAGCTTCTGTCGCACGAGCTGCGTGATGCGACCAGCGCGGAATCCGTCGTAACTCGGATTCAAATAGTAGATGCCGCCGCCGGGACGCTGCATATTGAGCGGATCGTTGTCGAGCGACTGTCCGATCGGATCGTTGTTCGCGTTCACAAACCAGCCGTTCGACGGGTTCACAACCTGCGGCATCTCCGAATACGGAAGAATCTCGAACGGGAGCGCCTGCTGCGGCTGTGGATGCACGACCGGCGTAATCCACTCGTTGCCGCCCTGGCCATTGCGCACGAAGTACGGCGGCACGCCGTTCACTTTATTGGCCTGCAGATCTTCACGGATCGGCATCTCGGCGCTCGTGAAGTACGCGATGTTGCCATCGACATCTCCGTAGACGAAGTTCTGCGATCCGACATCGAAGTGCTGCAGCGCTGCCTTGAAGTCGTCGATGTTCTTCGCCTGATTGATCAGCATGAACGCTTCGAGCTCGTGTGTCGGATAGAAGCCGGCGTACTGAACGCTGACGGCGACTCCGCTTGCCCTGTCCAACTGCAGAATCGGTCCGTGACGCGGAACCATCAGCGTCACCGGAGGAAGTCCTGCCGCCGCCGGCACAGTGCTAAGACCGCTGCCGGGTGTCCAGATGCGATACGTCTCCGGAATCGGAATCACGTTTTCTTTTTTGCCGAGGTAGATGGACGCGAAGCCGCTGGGCGAAGTCGGTTCGGGAACCAGCTGCTCCTGATAGAGATCGGTGACGTCCATCGGATGCACGGTCGATCCCCATGCGATGCGCTCGTTCTGCCCCTGGATGACGAACGGCGCGCCAGGAAATCCCATCCCCGCGACGTTGAGCTTCCCGGGAACGCGCAGCGAGATCGGGTAGAAAGTAGGCGGCTCGGTCAGCGCGAGATGCGGATCGTTCGCAATGAGCGCGTTTCCTGTGGCCGAGTTTCGCGGCGCGATCGCCCACTCATTCGATCCCGCGTGACGCTCGGGATCGACCGCGGCCATCAATGTTGCGTTGTTGCGAATCTGTTCGCGATACGCGCGCAGCAATCCGGCCGTCTCCGGTTTGATCCACGAAGTATCGATCGATGTCTGACCGTTGATCCGAATCGGTTCCGCAGCCCCCGCACCGGTCGCATCGGGAATCGTCGCGGCCTTCGTGAACGGCGCGAGGCGCCATGTGTCGGTGAACAACTTTGTTCCGTTGAAGCCGACGATCTTGCCGGCGGTCTGATCGGAAATCAGCGCGACGGTCGCATCGAGATCGAGATCGAACGACAATTGGAGCGCGAGCGCCTTTCCGATCGCGACGGAGTCGACCGGCGTCCATGCCGGAATCGATTGGATGCCGAGAAGCGAATACTCGGGAGGAAGCTGGCCGGGATGGGCCTGGAGATATGCGTTGATGCCGGCGGTGTAGGCGTCGAGCGCGGCGCGCGCATCCGCGCTGTACACCGCCAGCGACGCCTCAGCCGCACGCCGCACTCCGAACGTGCGAAGCTGTACGTCGTTCGAAAGCGCGGCCGAGCCGAGCACTTCGCCGAGCGTTCCCGACGCGATGCGGCGGGTGGTATCCATCTGAAAGAGTCGGTCCTGCGCGTGCAGCCATCCGTTGAGGAAAATCGCGTCGTGCATGTTGAGCGCGAACACGTGCGGTATTCCGTTCGCCTCGCGAGTGACCATCCCCGGCTGATCCATGCCGGCGAGTTTTGTCATGCGGCCGATCGGAAGATCTTGCGCGGACAGCGACACTGCACACAGAACAAAGGCGAGGCCGAGGGACCGATGCATGAAGCCTCCTTGGGGCTATCACCTTATATCGACATAGAATGCCGCCCGCAAGGAGCCACTATGCGATCGCATGTCGTCCCGATCGTTTTCCTCGCCCTGATCGCCGTTCCGATGTTCGGACAATCGAACGATTTTGCCGTGTGGATCGGCAAGAGCCGAGTCGGAACGACGAACACCAGCGGCGCGGCAGTTCACTTCGATCGCGGTGATTCGATCGGCGCGAGCTGGAATCATTTCTTCAGCGCGCAGCTCTCGGCAGAGCTGGCGGCGTTCGCGGTCAAGCACAACGGAAAGCTGCAAGTCGGAGGCGTGAATGCCTTCGACGTCGGGCGACTGCGCATGATTCCAATCACGGCGATGGCGCAGTGGCACCTCGTCCACTTCCGCCGCATCGACCCGCACCTCGGCGGCGGACTCGCGTATGTGCGCAGCGACAGCCTGCACAGCTCCGATCTCGACACCGCGGGCATCGGACGCGTGAAAATAAAAAGCAAGATCGGGTGGGCGGCGGACGCCGGCGTGATGTTCGGAATCACCGACAAGCTTGGTATCGGCACCGACCTTCGTTACATCGGATATCGTCCGTCATCGGGTCCGTCCGATGCGAGCGTCAAGCTGGAGCTCAGCCCGGTGATTTACTCAGTCGGTTTGCGCTGGCGCCTCTGACGCGTCAGCCACTCCACGACATGCGTCTGCGTGTATGCCGGGTCCCACGCGTTGTGGCCCGTGTGCGCGAACTCGGTGTAGGCCGCATTCACGCCTAACG
>JALYZI010000177.1 GCA_030948915.1 Acidobacteriota bacterium | reverse complement strand
GTCGAGGACAACGATGTCCGCGTTCGCGATGTGTGGGGCATGCCGCGCGGAATACGACGACCCTCGCGACCGCCGTTTTCATTCCGAGACGAACGCGTGTCCGGAGTGCGGTCCGCGCCTCTCCGCGTCGATCGATGACGCCATCTCACGATTGCGCGACGGCGAAATCATCGCGGTGAAAGGCATCGGTGGTTTTCAACTGGCCGTCGATGCGACCAATGAACGTGCCGTGGCGCGCCTTCGAGAGAAAAAGACGCGGCCCCACAAGCCGTTCGCGGTCATGGCGCGGGACCTGGATGTCGCCGCGCGATTCGTCGCGATCGACAATGTCGCTCGCGCTGCTCTCCTCGATGCATCCCGTCCGATCGTGTGTCTTCCGAAACGCGAGCATCTCGCGCCGTCGGTGGCACCAGGACTCAACGAAGTCGGAGTGATGCTGCCCTGCGCGCCATTGCATCATCTTTTGCTCGCCGGCGGGCCGGGCGTCCTCGTGATGACCAGCGGCAACGGCGCCGGTGAGCCGATCGCGATCGACAACGACGAAGCGATCCGCCGTCTGAGCGGGATCGCCGATGCATTCGTTTTTCACGATCGCGAGATTCATGCGCGGGCTGACGACTCCGTTGTGCGGATTGTCGGGTCCGCGCCGCAGCCGGTCCGGCGCAGTCGAGGCGTCGTGCCGGATGCGATCCCGCTGCCGTTTGCAACGCTCCCGATCCTGGCAGTCGGCGCGGAGATGAAAAACACGATCTGCGTGACGCGTGGCCGGGCCGCGTACATGTCGCAACATATCGGCGACCTTTCCCATCCGCTGTCCCTCGCGTTTTTCGAAGAGGTGATCCGCAGGCACGACGTCCTTGCCGTCGCGCACGATCTTCATCCCGACTACCGTTCGACGCGCTGGGCAATGCAGTCATCGTTGACTCGAATTGCCGTGCAGCATCATCACGCGCACATCGCGTCGTGCATGGCCGACAACGGGCGGACGGGGCGCGTCATCGGGGTGGCGTTCGACGGAACGGGCTGCGGTCCCGCCGGGGAGTTGTGGGGCGGAGAGTTCCTCATCTGCGATCTCGAGCGCTTCCGTCGCGTCGGACACGTTCGCGCCATCGCGCTGCCGGGAGGAGAAGCCGCGATTCGCGAGCCGTGGCGTCTCGCAGTCGCAGCGCGCGTCGACGCCGGCCTCGAAGGCCTCTCCCCACGTGTCGAGCAGATGCTGAAAAAGAAACTGAACTGCCCCGACGCGACCAGCGTGGGACGATGGTTCGATGCTGTTGCAGCGCTGTGCGGCCTTCGCGAAACGATCACCTTCGAAGGACAGGCCGCGATGGAGCTCGAAACGATCGCCGATCGCGAAGGAGAGCCGTATCCTTTCGAAATCACAGGAGAAGGGGAGATCGACCTGCGGCCGATGATTCGCGCAATCGTGGCTGGTGGTGAAACGGCGGGTTTGATCGCCGCACGTTTTCACGAGACATTAGCGCAGGCGGTCGCGCAGATGTGCGAGCGCGTGCGGAAAACGGACAACATCGATACAGTCGCGCTGTCGGGCGGTTGTTTTCAGAACAAATTGCTGACAGAGCGCTCCACAGAGTTGTTGCAGAAACGCGGCTTCGAAGTCCTTTTGCATCGCAGAGTGCCGCCGAATGACGGCGGCATCGCACTCGGGCAGGCGGCGGTCGCTGCATTCCGTCTGCGAGGAGAATTGAACTGACATGTGTCTCGGAATTCCGGGCGAAGTGGTCGAGATCCACCGCGAGAAGGACCTGCTGTTCGGCAAGGTCCGTTTCGGCGGAGTCACACGCACCATCTGCCTCGAGTACGTTCCCGACGCCCGAGTCGGCGAATTCGTCGTCGTGCATGTCGGCTTCGCGATCTCGAAGATCGATGCCGCCGAGGCGGCGCGGGCGTATGAAGTGCTGGAGGAGATCGGGCAAACGCTCGAATTGACGGCCGACCTGGAGAAGCCGTCGTGAAGTATCTCGACGAATATCGCGACAGCGGGATCGCGGCGCCTCTCGTCCGGCGCATCGAGGAGATTGCCACGCGCCCGTGGGTGCTGATGGAAGTCTGCGGCGGGCAGACGCATTCGATCGTCCGCTACGGCATCGACCGCATGCTCACCGACAAGATCGAGCTCGTTCACGGACCGGGATGTCCCGTCTGCGTCACGTCGCTGGAGATGATCGATCGCGCGCACGCCATCGCCAGTCAGCCCGATGTCATCTTCACCTCGTTCGGCGACATGCTGCGCGTGCCCGGATCGCGCGGTGATCTGCTGACGCTGAAGAGCCGCGGCGCGGATGTGCGCGTCGTCTATTCGCCGCTCGATGCGGTGAAGATTGCAGCAGACAATCCAGCGCGGCGCGTCGTCTTTTTTGGCATCGGCTTCGAGACCACCGCACCGGCGAACGCCATGGCGGTCTTCAGCGCGAAGAAGCAGGGTGTAAAAAACTTCTCGATGCTCGTCTCCCACGTCCTGGTTCCCCCCGCGATCGCCGCGATCCTTCAAGCGCCGGGCAATCGCGTGCAGGCGTTTCTCGGACCGGGTCACGTGTGCGCGGTCATGGGAACGAGCGAGTACGAGGCGCTCGTCGAGAGGTACCGGGTGCCCATCGTGATCACCGGCTTCGAGCCCATCGATCTGCTGGAAGGCATCCTCATGACGGTGCGGCAACTCGAAGAGGGGCGCGCGGAGGTCGAGAATCAATACGCGCGTGCAGTGCCTCGCGACGGCAACCGCCCCGCGCGCGATCTGGTTTTCGAAGTGTTCGAGATCGGCGATCGCAAGTGGCGCGGTGTCGGGTCCATCCCGAAGTCCGGCTACAAGATCCGCCACGAGTATCGCGAGCACGACGCGGAGCGGCTCTTCGAGGTCGGCGAGATCGAAACGAACGAATCCTCAGCGTGCATCAGCGGCCTGATTCTTCGCGGCCTCAAGAAACCGGGCGATTGCCCCGCATTCGGCAAGGAGTGCACGCCTCAGAGTCCGCTCGGCGCGACGATGGTTTCCGCGGAAGGAGCTTGCGCCGCCTACTATCAGTACGGGCGATACGAAGCCGCCACGGCATGAGAGAGGCGATTCTCCGCAAGGCTAAGGAGAGCGCGGAGACCAAGCTGCGATTCTTCGAGGAGAACGCCGAGCTTCTGGAGCGCTGTGCGCGCGACGCCGCCTCCCGGTTCCAGGCCGGAGCCCGCCTCTTCATCATGGGCAACGGCGGCTCCGCCTGCGATGCGCAGCACATGGCCGTCGAGTTTCAGCATCCGATCGTGGAGAAGCGCAAAGCGCTGCCGGCGATGGCGCTCACGGCCGACAGCGCGACGCTGACGGCCATCGGCAACGACAGCGATTTCTCGCGCGTGTTCGTGGAGCAATTGGAGATCGTCGGCCATCGCGGCGATATCGCGCTCGGCATCTCGACCTCCGGCGCATCCAGCAATGTGCATCGAGGACTGAAGCGCGCGCGTGAGCTGGGACTGCTGACCATTGGTTTCAGCGGACGCGATGGGGGTCGCATGAATGAAGTGTGCGACTACTCGTTCGTGGTCAAGAGCTGGTCGATTCATCGGATTCAGGAGACGCACACTGTGCTGCTGCATCTCTTCTGGGATCTGGTGCAGATGGCAAGTGGGGAAGACGATGTCCTCTGATCTGCCCTTCAGCGATTGCCCGATTCCGATCGCCGACACGAAACAGATCCTCCTCGGCCACGGCAGCGGCGGCAAATTGACCGCCGATCTCATCGAGAAAATCATCCTGCCGGCGTTCAGTAATCCGGCACTCGACCGGCTGGACGATCAGGCGATCGTGTCCTTCGGCGGTTCCCGTCTCGCGTTCACGACCGACGCGTACGTCGTGACTCCGATTTTCTTTCCGGGCGGCGACATCGGCGAGCTCGCGGTGAACGGCACGATCAACGATCTCGCGATGGGCGGCGCGAAGCCGCTGTTTCTGTCGGTGGCGTTCATCCTCGAAGAGGGATTGCCGGTCGCGGATTTCGAACGCATCGTCGCATCGGTGCGCCGGGCCGCCGATGGAGCCGGCGTCCAAGTCGTCACCGGCGACACGAAGGTCGTCGGCCGCGGCAGCGGCGACAAAGTGTTCATCACCACCTCGGGCATCGGCCTCGTCGCTCCGGGAGTCGAGCTTTCTTCATCGCGCGTGCGGCCGGGAGACGCGATCCTCGTCTCGGGAACGATCGGCGATCACGGCAT
>JALYZI010000116.1 GCA_030948915.1 Acidobacteriota bacterium | reverse complement strand
CGCATCGCGGTCGGCCCTTCCGACTGATTGCTGGTTCCGCGCTCGATCTTCGCGAGACCGAAGTCGAGGATCTTGGCCTGGCCGCGGGCGTTGATGAAGATGTTGGCCGGCTTGACGTCACGGTGAACGATTCCCTTCGCGTGCGCCGACTCGAGCGCATCCGCGAGCTGAATGCCGACATCGAGCAGGCTCGCGACGTCGAACGGGCCGCGCCGGATCCGCTCCGCGAGGGTCTCCCCTTCCAACAGCTCCATCGCGATGAAGTGCTGCCCCTCGAATTGATCGATCGCGTAGACGGTGCAGATCGCCGGATGGTTGAGCGCGGAGGCGGCGCGCGCTTCGCGCTGGAACCGCTCCAGAAGCATCGCGTCCTGCGCCATCTCGGCAGGCAGAAACTTGAGAGCGACGTTGCGTCCGAGCGTCGTGTCTTCGGCTTCGTAGACCACACCCATCCCGCCGCTGCCGAGTTTCGACTTCACGCGGTAGTGGGAAAGGGTTCTGCCGATGATCTCGGCGGTGGTCATGGAGTGGACAGGGCGCTGATGGTAACGGAGCGACGAAGAAGCGGCAAGCGACGACGATCCCTTCGGGACGCGCCGATCGCGACGGCGCTAACGGTCGTGAGCTTCGCGCACGTACTTCATCTTGATCACTTCGCTGGCTCCGCCTTCCTGCTTCAGCACCGACGTGATGACGACGTTCTCGAACACGTAATGCTGGCCGTTCGCGTCGAGTGTGACCGTTGGAAAGTGTTTTCCGGTCGCGGCTGCGGTCATCAGCATGGGCGACGCTTTGTCGACTTTCTTCGTGATCGAGATGTCGTGGACAGCGACCTTGCCGGCCCCGCCGCCTCCGCCAGACCCGTGGGGGCCGGTTTGCGGAACGCCAAAGCTGAAGCCGACGACGTCGATCCACCCGGACCGGCCAGGCTTGGTCGACTCGCCTGCGATTCCGTCGACCTTCATGAATGCGTCGACCGCTGCGAGAAGGGGACAGACTCCGAGAAACAGCACGCCGAGGAAGGTGGCAACTCTGGTTTTCATTTCGCGACTCCTGTTTGCAGGCCTCATGGTACCTCGACCCGGCCTGCGTTACGCGTGTACCCCCGGCGCCTCCCGCCCGGTGCGTTCCACGTATTCGATGTACGAGCCGCCGAACGTCATCGGGCGATCATGCTCCTCGCCTGCCAGCTCGAGGACGCGATCGGCCAGGCCGCGCAGGAACGTTCGGTCGTGTGAGACGAAGAGCATCGTGCCTTCGAAGTCCTTCAACGCGTCGACCAGCATTTCTTTCGTCGCGAGGTCCAGATGGTTCGTCGGCTCGTCGAGCACCAGGAAGTTCGGCGGTTCGAGAAGCATCCTCGCCATGATCAGCCGCGATTTTTCGCCGCCGGACAGCGATCGGATCCTCTTGTCGGGATCGTCGCCCGAGAACTGAAAAGCGCCTAACAGACCGCGCAGCGCGCCGATGCTCTCCAGCGGAAAGTCCTTCTGCATCTGCTCCCACACCGTCAGATCGCGATCGAGAAGATCGAGCGACTGCTGCGAAAAGTAGCCGACTCTCAGCGCGGCGCCGAGGCGCACGCTGCCGGCGTCCGGCGTCAGCGCGCCGACGACCATCTTCAACAGCGTCGATTTCCCCGCGCCGTTTTTTCCCATCACGCACCAGCGCTCTTTGCGCCTGACGTGAAAACTGAAGTCATCGTAGATCGTGCGTGATCCGAACCTTTTGCCGACGTGCTCCAGCATCGCGACGTCGTCGCCCGATCGCGGAGGATTGCGGAAATCGAACTTCACCACCTTGCGCTTTCTCGGCGGCTCGATCTTCTCGATTTTCTCCAGCGCCTTGACGCGGCTCTGCACCTGCGCCGCCTTGGCCGCATGCGCCGAGAAGCGTTCGATGAAACGCTGCTCCTTTGCGAGCTTGGCCTGCTGCCGCGCGTAGGCCGCTTCCTGATTTGCCTCGCGCATCTCGCGCTCGCGAACGTAGAAATCGTAATTGCCGGAGTAGGAGACGATCTCGCCGGCGTCGATCTCGATGATGCGGGAGACGATGCGGTTCATGAAGTCGCGATCGTGCGAAGTCATGAAGATCGTCGACGGCACGCTCTTCAGAAAACGCTCGAGCCAGACGATGCTTTCGATATCCAAATGATTGGTCGGCTCGTCGAGCAGCAACACATCGAATTTTCCGAGGAGAATTTTCGCGATGGCGACCCGCATCTTCCAGCCGCCGGAGAGCGCGCCGACATCGCCGTCGATCTGCTCGTCCTCGAATCCGAGTCCGTGGAGGACTTCGCGCGCGCGCGCCTCGACCTCGTATCCGCCGAGGTGCTGGTACTCCTCCTGGACGTGACCGTAACGTTCGAGCGCTTCCGGCTCGTCGAGTCTGGCCTCCAGCGCGATCAGCTCGTGATGCAGATCGCCGAGGCGTCCGCTGCCGGCGATCGATTCGTCGAGGACGGAGCGGCCCGACATCTCTTCGACATCCTGGCGGAAGTAGCCAATCGTGATCTTCTTCGGCACCGAGATCGTCCCCTCCTCGGCCGATTCCTCGCCGACGATCATGCGGAAGAGCGTCGTCTTGCCGGATCCGTTCGGCCCGACCAGCCCGACCTTCTCGCCCGGATTGAGCTGGAAGGAGGCGTCGACGAACAAAACCTGCCGCCCGTGCTGCTTGCTGACGTTGGAAAACGAGATCACGCGGCGGTAAACCTCCACGCAGCGTAGAAAATTTGACCCGCGTCTATTTCCGAGGGATCCTCGGCAAAGCATGGCTGAGAAGGTGTTCGCCGCTTTGATGAGGCTGGAATCGAGGATTACGGAGGCTCTCGGTTCGCTTGATTCACGGATGATGTCGGTCGAATCGAGCATTGCATCTCTCGATACGAACGTCGTGGAGCTCCGCGACGATACGCTCTCACATTTCGATGGCGTGTACAGGCGATTCGACCAGCTCGAAAGCGAATATCAGGCTCTAAGCGCCGCCGTGAAACGCATCGAAGAGCAGCACCAGAGGGAGAACTGATCCTCGGCGCAGGATGACAGCTGAGAGCGCGCGTCACAGAAAGTTCTCCGTGTCCTCTGTGCTCTCTGTGGTGAGGGTTTTGATTGCGTTATCGTTCGCCCATGAAAAACATCGCGCGCGTCCTCTGTCTGCTTTGCATCACGACCCTCGCCCAGGCGCAAACGACCGCGATCAAGGCCGGCCGCCTCATCGATCCCGAAACAGGGACGGCGGCCGCAAACCAGGTGATCCTGATCGAAGGAGAGCGCATCAAGGCGATCGGAGCCGATCTGCCGATCCCGCCGGGCGCGGCGGTCATCGATCTGTCGAAGCTCACCGTTCTCCCCGGCCTCGTCGATGCGCACACGCACACGGCGATCACCTACAAGGAGCAGCCGGAGAACAATTACTACTACCTCACCTACGTGATGGAGTCGTCGCCGCTGCGCGCGATCCAGGCGGCATCGAACGCGATCCAGTTGCTCAACAGCGGGTTCACCGTGATCCGCGATGTCGGCAACAACGCGAACTACGCCGATTGCGCGCTGCGCCAGGCCATCGAGGAGGGATGGCTTCCCGGGCCGACGGTGATTCCATCCGGTCCGATGATCGGCAGCACCGGCGGTCAGTTCTGGCCGACGCCGGAGATGTACAAGGACCACAAGATCATGTACCCCGAGTACATCGATGCGAACAGTCCGGAGGAGATCGTCCGCGCGGTGCGCGAGAACATGCTGTTCGGCGCGCGCACGATCAAGCTGTGCATCGACTGCAAGCCGTGGGGTTACTCGGTCGACGACATCAAGCTGGCCATCAGCGAAGCCGCCAAGGGAGGATGCAAAGTCGAGGGGCACGTGCAGACGCCGGAAGGAGCACAGCGTGCGATTGACGCCGGCATCTACATCATCGCGCACGGCAACGCGCTCACGCCGGAGCACCACCGGCAGATGGCCGAGAAAGGGATTTTCCTCAACGGCACCGACACGCCGCTGACGAAGTATCGCGGCACCGAGGCGGCGTTCAAGACCACGGTCGCGAAGCTGCGCGACGCGTGGGAGAAAAAAGTGCCCCTCACCTTCTCCACCGACTTCGACTACTGGAACGATCGGATGAAGGATGACAAGGGCGAGTGGCTGTCGCGCGGCGACATGACGATCGCGTTTCTCGATACGTGGAAAGCGGCCGGAATTCCTGCGGCCGACACGCTGCGCGCGATGACGATCAACGGCTACCGCGCCGCCGATGTCATCAAGGAGCGCGGCCCAATCAAACCCGGCTTCTTCGCCGACATGATCGCCGTCGCCGGCGACCCGCTCACCGATATCGACACGCTTCGCACCGTGCAATTCGTGATGAAGAACGGCATGGTGTTCAAGAAGGACGGCACGATGATGCCCGAAAAGTTTTTCCATCCAGGGCCGGTGCGGACGCCGAATGGGAGGTGGACGAGGTAAAACGAAGTCCTGAGTCCTGAGTCCTGAGTCCTGAGTCCTGAGTGGTCGATTCGAGCGGAGCCTCAGGACTCAGGAC
>JALYZI010000108.1 GCA_030948915.1 Acidobacteriota bacterium | reverse complement strand
GCCCGGTTCTCCTGACGCCCGACGCCTGACGCCTGACGCCTGATAAGATTCCCGCCGAAAGGACTTCACGACGATGGGTCTCTTTTCGCGCAAGCCTCTGGAGCTGTTGCTCGAGGAAATGAAAGGCGAACACCGCCTCCGCCGTGTCCTCGGCCCCGTTCAACTCACCGCCCTCGGCATTGGCGCAATCATCGGCGCCGGCATCTTTGTCGCCACCGGCGCGGCCGCGCATAACGTCGGCGGTCCGGCTCTGATGCTTTCGTACACCGTCGCCGGGATCACCTGTGTTTTCGCGGCGCTCTGCTACGCGGAATTCGCCTCGATGGTACCGGTCGCCGGCTCGGCCTACACCTACGCCTACGCCACCCTCGGCGAGCTGTTCGCGTGGATCATCGGCTGGGATCTCGTCCTCGAATACGCCGTCGGCAGCGCGACCGTGGCAACAGGCTGGTCGGGCTATTTTCAGAATGTGCTCGCGAAAGTCGGCGTCGTCCTGCCAGCGACGATACGCAGCAGTCCCTGGCGGTTCGATAACGGTTTCTTCGTCAGCACCGGTTCGTACATCAATCTTCCAGCGATCGTGATCGTCGCAATCCTGACCGTCGTTCTGGTCAAAGGTATTCAGGAGAGCGCCAACTTCAACGCCACGATGGTCATGATCAAAGTTGCGGCCGTGCTCTTCGTGATCGGTGTCGGTGTCTTCTTCATCGATCCCGCCAACTGGCATCCGTTCGCGCCGTATGGCTGGACCGGCCTGAATTTCTTCGGACATCAGATCGCGGGACAACAGAACGCCGGAGGCCAGCCGGTCGGGATGTTAGCCGGCGCTGCGATCATCTTCTTCGCGTATATCGGATTCGATTCGGTGTCGACGCACACTGAAGAGGCGAAGAATCCTCAGCGCGACGTGCCGATTGGAATCGTCGTTTCGCTCATCGTCTGCACGGTTCTCTACATCGCGGTCGTGGCCGTGCTGACGGGAATGGTCAAGTACAACCAGCTCGACATCAACGCGCCCGTCAGCCTGGCTTTCAAGCAGAAGGGGATCGGGTGGGCGGAGGGCATCATCGCCTGCGCCGGCGTGGCCGGCATCACCTCGGTCATGCTGGTCATGATGCTTTCGGCGCCCCGCGTATTCCTGGCCATGGCGCGCGACGGGCTGGTGTCGCGCAAGTTCTTCGCAGACATTCATCCGAAATTTCGCACTCCCTGGAAATCGACCATCCTCATCGGCGCGGGCGTCATCATCATGGCCGGACTCCTTCCGATCGACGCGCTCCTGCTGCTGACGAACATCGGGACGTTGTTCGCGTTCGTGATCGTCTGCGCCGCGGTCCTGATCATGCGCAAGAAGTATCCTGACGCGAACCGGCCGTTTCGATGTCCGTGGGTCCCGTTCGTCCCGGTCATGGGCGTGCTCAGCTGCCTGATGCTGATGTTCTCGCTTCCGTGGGACAACTGGGTGCGGCTCTTCGGCTGGATGGTGATCGGCCTGGTGATCTATTTCACTTACGGGCGGAAGCACAGCGTGATGACGATGAGTCTCGCGCGCGAAATCGCTGAGCACGGCACCGGCGGCGCGTATACCTCCGAGGTTCCGCCGGCGTAGCCTGCACCTGTCTTGCATCGGTCCTCTTCCGTAGAAGTCGGCATTGGAGGAGGACCTATGCAACGAATCATCCGATTGGCGTTTGCCGTCGGTTTACTAGCACTTCCGCTCGCGGCACAACAGAACATCGCGATTGTCGCGCAAGCACAGCAGGCGCTCGCGATGGCGGACTCGGCCGGAGCGCAGGTTTACGCGAAGAGTCTGTTTGACGACGCGGCCTATCGCGTCCGCTTCGCACAGGAAAACATCAACGCGTCCAATGCGCGGACGCAATCGCAGGCGCAGATGCGCGCGCGCGAAGCGATATTCGCCGCCGAGGCGGCGAGGGCGAAAGCGCGGTGGCTGTCGACGAACGTCACCATCAGCAATCTGCAGACGGACATCCGGCGTTTCGGTGGAGCATCGGACACGAATCTTCCGGGCGAAGATCCGAGCATCGATTACCGGCGCGGACCGGCCACGAAGGATCGAATCGCCGCCGCGCAAGCCGCAATCGATCAAGCGCGTGCGGCAGGGGCAGACAAAACGGTCGCGGACAATGATCTGAAAACGGCCGATTCGTATGTCGCCAGCGCGCGGCGCTCATCGGCGAATTCCGACGTTGCGGATTATCAGGCGTACATCGCGGAGATGATCGCGCGGCGCGCGTACTACATGGCGCGCTTCAACGAGACCGCGCGGTTGCTTCCCGACATCCAGCTCCAGCGCACGCGTCTCGCGCAAAACTACAGCGAGCAATCGGCGACGCAGGAGCGCGCGCAACGCGAGGAAGTGCAGCGCCAGACGGCGGAACTGCAACGTCAACTGGCTGCTGAGCAGGCGAACAGTCAGGCCCAGGCATCCGAGCTCGATCGGCTTCGCGGTCAGGTCTATGAGAGCCGCAGAGCGATGCAGACGCGCATCGAGACCGACCGTTCCGCACGGATCGAAGCGGAAAGACAACTCGACGAAGCAATGCGTCAATACGAAGCGGCTGCTGTTTCCGGGAACACCGCCGATCTCGACCGGCTGCGACGTCAGGTCGAAGATCAGGAAATCACGTTGCGCGCGGTGCAGGAACGTGAGCGTCTCGATCAACAGGCATTTGCCGCCGAGATCGATACCGCGAGAAGCGACACCACCCAGCAGGCGGATCTCGCGCAGCGCCAGAGTCAGCTCGATCGGTATCGGAACGAGTTGCAATCGGATCTGACCGCGCGCGCGGAGATCGATCGCCGCCACGAAGCAGCGATCGCGCTGGCGCAGCAGCAGCGACAGCAAACCGACGCGCAGGCGCAAGCCCTTCGCGCGCAGATCGAGCTGGCGCAGTCCGAAGCAGTAGCTGCGGAGCAGAAAGCGCGACAGACGCAGGCGGAACTGCAAGCCGCGCAACAGCAGGCTGCGCAAACGCAGCAGCAACTCGCAGCGACGCAGCAGCAGTTGACGCAGCAAGCGCAACAGAGTCAGTCCGAGGCTGAGAAAGCGCGTCAGACGGCGCAGGCAGTGCAGGTCGAGCTCGCGCGCACACGCGAAGAGCTGGCCCGGCGTGAAGCCGAAGCGCAGCAGCTGCGGATGCAGCAGCAACTCGCCGCGATCGCGGCAACCAAAACCGAACCGCGCGGCATCGTCGTCACGCTGCCGAGCGTTTCATTCGATGCAGGCAAGACAACAGTCAAAGCCAGCGGGAAGAAGACTCTCCAGAAGATCGCGAATCAGCTCAAGGGCAATCAGAGCATTCGCGTCAATGTCGAAGGCTACACCGACAACGTCGGCAAAGCGGAGAAGAACATGACGATCTCGGAAAAACGCGCCCAGGCCGTTCGCGATTACCTGGTCACCCTCGGACTGCCAGCGGACCACATCACCGCGACAGGAAAGGGTGAGGCGGATCCGGTGGCCAGTAACAAGACCGCGTCGGGGCGGAGTGCCAATCGACGCGTAGAATTAGTGATCTCAATGTAATGAATAGGTAAGGCCGGTAAGGCGGGTTAAGGCCAGTAAGCCCGGCCCCGACTACGCTTACCGGCCTTACAGGCCTTACGGTCCTTACTTCTCAGCGAGTTTTTTCGCAGTCTCCTGTTGTAAAGCGAGGAACTCCGCAAATTCAGGCGCGGAGGGTGGGACTTCGCTGACCTTCTGCGAGATGTCGAGCGCGTTCTTCGCACACTGCCAGTTTTCGAGCCGCACGTGCGAGCGCGCGATGTGAAAGTACGGGAAGTAATCGATCAGCCACATCCCGTACATCCGCGCGCGCTGCTGCGGGTTCGGACGCTGCGCGACCGCTTCGATCAGCTCCCCGAGTGCGCGCGAGTAATCGCCTTTGCGCTCCAGCTCGAGGCCCAACTCGTACCGCGCATACCACGGCGCGTTCTTCGAGTCGGGAGGGATGTTGCACTGCGTCATCACGTCCTGCCGCAATTGCTTGAACTCCGCGTCGCTGATCAGCGGCGGCTTCGCCGTGTAGACCGCGTAGGCCGGGCGGCCGTATCGACCGGAAGCATCGCCGCGAAGAAGAAGCTGATACGCAACGAGAAGCGGACGGCCGACCTCGCTTTTCGCCGCCACGCCGCTGTCCTCCGCCTGCGCGAGGTGCTTTCGTGCGCTGTCGATGTCGCCCGCCATCTGACTCGCGATCGCGAGATAGAGGTGCGGCAGATAGTCGATGTACACCTGCGGACGCGCAGCAACCTGAAGCTGCTCTTTGCTGCGAAGTGCATATGCGGCTTCGAGTTCCGCGCGCGCGGCGGTGGCCTGTCCGTCCTGAATCAGGCGCAACCCGC
This sequence comes from Acidobacteriota bacterium, assembly GCA_030948915.1. Taxonomy (GTDB): domain Bacteria; phylum Acidobacteriota; class Thermoanaerobaculia; order Gp7-AA8; family Gp7-AA8; genus Gp7-AA10. The sequence goes on along the minus strand of JALYZI010000108.1, from coordinate 4,174 downwards.
GGTCGTAATGCTCGTACCACGTCCCCGACGCTGTGGACAGCAGGATCGCCAGAAGGAAAATGTGCATTCGCAATGCTAACTTTCGCCCTGCCACAGCGTCCATAGCTGCGAATGGAGGTCAATCAATGAGGAAAATGCTCGCCGCCCTTTGCCTCTTCTCGCTGGCGGCGCCCGTTTTTGCCGGGCGCCACAATCACGGAATGTCGACATCGATCGATGACGACGGCCTCGTCAATGATTGCAGCGCCCTGCGCGTCACGATCAACGACCAGCCGGCAGCTCGAGCCGAGGAGATGGTATCGATCGGCAATTTGCGCTCGCTGACAATTCGCGCTCCGCAGAATGGCGGCATTTACGTCTCGGGTACGGCCTCGGGCGGATACGAAGTCAAAGCATGCAAGGCAGCCGCGATGGAAGTAGATCTCAATCAGATCCGCACCCGCGTCAGCGGAAACGAGATTCTGACCGACGGACCGGGCGGCGGCGAATGGCTGGTCTATTACCTCGTGCGTGCGCCGCGTGGAGCATCACTCGATCTCGAATCGCACAACGGTCCGATCTCGCTTCGAGAGGTCAACGGCACCGTCACCGCGAACGCGCTGAACGGGCCGATCTCGCTCAAGGAATCGAGCGGCACATTCAATATCGAAACGACGAATGGTCCGATCTCGCTCGATGGCGGATCCGGAACTGCCAAACTCAATGCGCAGAACGGTCCGATCACCGTGAAGCTGCGCGGCTCTTCGTGGGATGGAAACATCGAAGCGCACACGCAGAATGGTCCGGCGTCGCTGCGGATCCCGTCGAATTTCCGATCGGGTGTCGTGGTCGAGTCGGATGGACACGGCCCCGTTTCCTGCCGGGCGGCTGCCTGTCGCGAATCGCGCCGCACGTGGGACGACGAAGACAATCGCAAGATCGAGCTCGGCTCCGGGCCGACCGTCGTGCGCATGTCGACCGTCAACGGACCGGTTTCGGTGCGCGAGAACGACAACGACTGATCACTGCGCGAGTTTGATTCGTCATTCGACGGGAAGATTCATCTTTCGCATCAATTGCTGGAAGCGCGGATCGCTGCGCCACGCGTCGAACTCGAATCCGCTGGTTCCCATAAGGTTCTGGTCGTATTCGTCGATGCCTCGCTCGAGCCAGCGGTACGCCTGCTCGCGATCACCGAGTCCTGTGTAGACGAAGGCGATGCCGAAGGGCGATGCAGAATGCTTCGGGAGTCTTTCCTCGAGCTCGTGGATGATCTTCAACGCCTCGTCACGCCGCCCGGTTCTCGCATAGCCGTAGCCGAGGAACGAGAGAGGCCTGCCTGCACGTCCTGTCAGCTCGACGCTCTTTTCGAATTCTCGAAGCCCGGCTTCGCCATTTCCCTTGTGAAAGTACACGCGACCCAGAAAAGTGTGAGCGACCTCGAACCTCGGATCCATATCAATCGTGCGCTGAAGGAGCTCGATCGCTTCATCGAGCCGGCCATTGCTTTCGAGCGCGTTTGCCACATTTGTGTTGATGATCTGCGACATTGGGTCAGCGGCCTGACCCTTTCTGCATTCGGCAAGGCTTTCGCGAAACCTGCGCTGCCCCCACAACGACAGGCCGTACCAATGATGCGCGGTGGCGTAGTTGGGTTTGAGCTCGATCGCGCGTTTGAACTCCTTTTCGGCGCCCTGCCAGTCGAAGACGTTCTGATCGATGATGCCGAGCGTCGCGTGCGCTTCCGCCAGATCGGGATCGATCTCGAGCGCTTTGGCAGCTGCCGCCTTCGCCAACTTGTTGGATTCCAATGTCGGTGTCCCTTTGTATTCGGAGAGGATCGCGTATGTATCGGCGAGGCCGAGGTATGCCAGTGCGTAGTTCGGATCGTGGTCGAGCGCCTGATTGAAGAGCGCGACCGCGTTGTCGAGCGATGCCGGCGTGCGTTTGTTCCAGTAGTAACGGCCCTGCACATACAAGGCGTACGCTTCAGGATTGTTGGTATAGCGCTTAGTGAGGCGCTTCTCTTCGGCTCCCGTCAGCTTGAGCCGGAGTTTGTCTGAAATCTCGCGGGCAATGTCGTCCTGCGTCGCGAAAACATCGGCAACGCGACGCTCGTATCGCTCGCCCCAGAGCTGGGAGCCGTCGTCAACCTTTACGAGCTCTGTTTGGATGTTGAGTCGATCGCCGAGCTGCTGGACACGGCCGGCCAGAACCGCGCGCACGTTGAGCTGACGGCCGACTTCCTGCGGATCGGCGTTCTTTCCTTTGTAGCGGAACATCGTGCTGCGCGACATGACTTTGAGTTGTGGCAGCTCGGTGAGTTTATTGATGATGGTCTCCGTCATGCCGTCGGCGAGGAATTCGGATTGGGCGTCGCGGCTGGTGTTGATGAACGGAAGGACGGCCAGCGAATCGATCGGCGTGCGCGCAACCGTCCAGTTCCGCGCCACGAAGATCGCAATCGCAAGCAGCGCGACGGCGGAAATGGCGATCCACGGCCAACGGCGAACGGCATGCGGCTCACGCTTGTCGCGCCGCATGTTGCGAAGATCGACCAGCAGCTCGCGCGCGGACTGATAGCGCGACTCGGGATTCTGTTCAAGAGACTTGCGAATGATCCGTTCCAGCTCCGGCGACGCGATCTTCTCGAGATCGTGACTGACGCGCCGTCCGGTCGCCATCTCGTAAAGAACGGCGCCAACGCTATAGATGTCCGTTCGATGATCGACCTTTTCTCCGGCGGTCTGCTCGGGACTCATGTATTGCAGCGTGCCCATGACCACGCCGGTCCGGCTTCTCAGGTCGGTTTCGCCGTCTCCGTCGGCGCTCTGTAGTTTCGCGAGTCCGAAGTCGAGCACCTTCGCATGACCGCGGGCCGTGATCATGATGTTGGCCGGCTTGATATCGCGATGCACGACTCCGCGCGCGTGCGCCTCGTCGAGCGCTTCGGCGATCTCGGTGGCGATGTCCAGAGTCTCCTGCAGCGGCAGCGGCCGTCCGCCGATTTTTTCGGCGAGCGTCTGCCCTTCGACGTACTCCATCGCAATGAATGGCGAGCGATCTTCCGCTTCGCCGACTTCGTGAATCACGGCCACGTTCGGATGCGAAATCACTGAAGCGGCGCGGGCCTCGCGAAGAAAGCGCTGGAGGCGCTCGCGGTCGTGCGCGACATCCGCAGGCAGGAACTTGAGCGCAACCTGCCGGTGAAGACGCGTGTCCTCAGCCAGATACACTTCGCCCATCCCGCCGGCGCCGAGTTTCCTGATGATTCGGTAGTGAGAGATCGTTTCCCGGATGGAAAAGCTTACTACGCCGTTAAACTGTTGACGTTGCTGGGTCCGGCACGTCGCAATCTCCTTCGAGTTCTCGGCCTGACCTTCGGTCTGGCCGTGATCATCGGAAACACCATCGGTGCCGGGATTTTCCGGACGCCAGGGGAGATCGCTGCGCATCTGCCGACGTTCTGGCCGTTCATGTCGGTCTGGATCATCGGCGGCATCTACGCCCTCCTCGGCGCGAACGCGCTCGCGGAGCTCGGAACGCTGGCGCCGAAATCCGGAGGCCAATACGTTTTCGTCCGGCGCGCGCTCGGCGATTACGCGGGCTTCATCGTCGGATGGAGCGACTGGATCTCGACATGCGGAACGACGGCCGCCGTCTCGATCGTCATCGGCGAGTACGCGATTCAGCTCGTGCCGCACTTACGCGCCGTAGAAGTGATCGCGATCGCCATCATCGCGATTCTGACGCTCGTGCAGTGGCTGGGCGTGAAGTGGGGTGGGTGGTCGCAGGACATCACGAGTCTTCTCAAAGGACTGGCGTTCCTGTTTCTGATCGGCGCATGTTTTTTCCTCGGCAATCGCTATCCATCCGGCAGCGCGTTGGAGATGGAGCGAGAAGGATCGCTTCTCCTCGCCTATGTGCTCGCGCTGCAGGCGGTGATCTACACCTACGACGGCTGGTCGGCGGTGATCTATTTTTCGGAAGAGGTGAAAGAGCCTGAGAAAAACATTCCGCGCGCGATGTTCGGCGGGCTGATTGCGGTCATCGCCATTTACGTGTTGCTCAACATCGCTTTTCTGCGGGTCGTGCCGCTGCCGACGATCGCGGGTGAAAAACTCGCGGCCGGAATCGTCGCGCAGCATTTGTTCGGTCCACTCGGCGATCCCATCCTGCGATCGTTCACGATCGC
>JALYZI010000102.1 GCA_030948915.1 Acidobacteriota bacterium | reverse complement strand
CTGCCTGGGTGGGACTCAGGACTCAGGACTCAGGACTCAGGACTAGAATCTGCGCCATGAAACGCATGCTGCTGATCGTTCTATTCGCCAGCTCGGTTTTTGCCGCCGATAAACCCATTGCCATCCGCGCTGCGAGGCTGATCGATGGGCGCGGTGGGAGCGTCGTCGCGCCGGCGGTGATCGTCGTGCGCGGAAATCACATCGAGTCGATCGGCGGGCCCGTCCCATCCGATGCCGAAACCATCGACCTCGGCGACATGACCCTGCTTCCGGGCTTGATCGATGCCCACACACACATCCTGCTGCAGGGGGACATCACCTCCGCCGACTACGACGCTCAGCTTTTTCGCGAGTCACTCCCCTATCGAGCGTTGCGCGCGAGCCGCGCGGCGAAAATCGCGCTGGAGCATGGATTCACGGCGATGCGCGATCTCGAAACTGAAGGCGCGATGTACACCGATGTCGACGTGAAGCGTGCGATCAACGAGGGCGTGATTCCCGGACCTCGCATGTTCGTTTCGACGCGCGCGATGTCGGTGACCGGCGGTTATGGCCCGAGCGGCTACTCGCCGGAAATTACTTACCCGATGGGCGTGCAGATCGTCGATGGTCCGGACAGCGGACGCAAAGCGGTCCGCGAGCAGATCGCGCATGGCGCCGACTGGATCAAGGTCTACGCCGATCGCTCCTACTTCGTGCAGAAGGATGGAACGCTCTCGAGCACTCCGACTTTCACACTCGAGGAGATGAAGGCGATCGTCGACGAAGCGCATCGGCTGCGTCACAAGGTCGCCGCCCACGCGATGGCGCGGCCCGGAATCGAGAACGCCCTCAACGCCGGCGTCGACACCATCGAGCACGGCATCGCGATCCCGGACGATCTCATCGACATGATGGTCGCGAAGGGCGTCTATCTCTGCCCGACATTGACCGTGACCGAGTACGTCGCACCGGGACGCGGCGGAGTGTGGACGAAGATCCCGCAGTTTCACCGCGACAGCTTCCAGCGTGCGCTGCGCAAAGGCGTGAAGATCGCGTTCGGCACCGACGCGGGCGGCTTTTCGTGGGACGCGATCAACCAGGCGAAGGAATTCGAATACGAGACAAAGTTCGGAATGACGCCGATGCAGGCGATCCAATCCGCAACGCGCGTCGCCGCGGAGCTCCTCGGCATGGGCGACCAGATCGGGACGATCGAGAACGGAAAGCTCGCCGACATCGTCGCAGTTCCGGGGAACCCCCTCGACGACATCACAACGATGCAGAAGGTGGCGTTCGTGATGAAGGACGGCACGGTCTACAAAAGACCATAGCGCCTCCGCGCCCCGCGCCCCGCGCCTGCTTCTCCGTTAACCAAAGTGTCCACCAGCCGTATTAGCGTCCGGTAACACAGTTTTCGGAGGTTGTTATGGATGCGGTAGCACTTTGGGTCCCGATCATCTCGATCGTCGGTTCATTCGCGATGATCATCGCCGTCGTCTGGCTGGTCACGCGTTCGAGGCAGCGCGCGGCGCAATATCGCGCCGACGTGCAGTTGAAGATGCTCGATCGATTCGGATCGGCTACTGAATTCGCGACCTTTCTCGAATCGCCGGCCGGGCGTCAGTTTCTGGAGCAGCCGAAGCGGACGGGCCGCGAGCGTGTGCTGTGGGGCATTCGGACGGGCATCGTCCTGATTTTCCTCGGCATCTCCTTTTCGTTCGGCTACTTCACCGATCGCGATCCCGGCTGGATGGTCCCCGTTTTCATCCTTTGCGGACTCGGGGTCGGATTCCTGGTTTCATCCGTTGTTTCTCTGAAGCTTGCTCAGAAGTGGGAGCTGGCGGCGCAGCCCGGCAACGGCGCGCCCTCCATCAATCCGTAATCGCATGACAGCCGATGCTATGACTCTGCAGACGCCGCTCGCATTCGCAGCAGCGGCGTTCGGGAAGAAGCCCAAGAGGCCAATGGACGAGGCGAAATTCGAAGCCTTCTACCGAAAGACAGCCGGACGCCTCTGGTCGTACATCTTCCGCATGACTGGCAACGCCGCGACCGCCGACGACCTCCTGCAGAAAACCTTTTTCCGCTTCCTGCGCAGTAACCCGACGATCGCGGATGACGATCATCTGCGCCACTACATCTTCAAGACCGCGACGAATCTGGTGTTCGATCACTTCCGCGAGACCAAGCGGCATCGCGAATTGACGCCCGAGGTCGAGCCAAAGGCGCCGGCAAACATGGAGCTGCGCCACGACATGATGCGCGTTTTCGCGGAGCTGAAGCCGCAGGAGCGCGCGCTCCTCTGGCTGGCGCATGTCGAAGGTTCGTCGCATGAAGAGATCGCCGACGCGATCGGCGTGAACGCGCGAAGCGTTCGCGTGATGCTTTTTCGTGCGCGCAAGCGCCTCGCCGGACTTCTGACGAAGCGCGGACTCGCGCCGGAGACTCGCCATGTCTGACTTCGATCCGATGGAAGCCGAAGTCGATGACTGGATGCGGCAGTTCGCGAAGATCGACGACCGCCACCGCCCGCTTCCCGACGCCAGCACGCTGTGGGTGAAAGCGAAGCTGATGCAGTCGACGGCCGCGATGGAGCGCGCGTCGCGACCGATCACGCGCGTTCAGATAGCGGCGTACGGGCTCGTCGCCGGAAGCTGGGCGGCGGTGCTCACGTGGAAGTGGAACGCGCTCAGCTCGTGGTTCAACAGTTTCAGCCCGGCGCGGATCGTCCTTGCCGGCGCAGGCGCCAGCGCCGCGACGTCGTTGTCGCTCACCTTCTTCATGATGTTGGTTGCGCTGGCGTCCGCGACGGTGATGCTGGCGTTCCACACGATCCTGGCCGAGGAATGATTCTGGACCGCGCCGCACTCCAGATCAGAATGATGCCTGAATCAGCAGACGCTTATATGTATAGAAATATGGTTTAATATTTCCGATCCGCTGCAGAAGCCGCTCGCGATACAGCGGCATGAAACGTGGATCGCGGCCTTCATAAAACGTCAGCAGCGTCCCCTTCACCCACTCGATGACATCCTCGCTCGAGGGCAGCACGTGTCCGTAAATCTGCATCCGAACCTGCTGGCGCCGGAGCCTGAGAATGAACAGCAACTCCGCGTATCGCTCCGGCGACAGCAGCGGCACAGGTTTCACTTCCATGCCCAGTTCTTTCGCGACTTCGGCGGCTGTCACATGAGAAGGATGATCGTCGTTCGCCGGCATCTGCACGGCGAGTTGTCCGTCGCGCGTCAGCATGCCCGTGAGCCGCGCAAACAGCGGCTCGTGATCCTGAACCCAGTGCAGCGCGGCATTCGAGAAGATCAGATCGAATCCTTTTTGATCGAACTCCTCGATCGCGGCATTCTGGAAATGCAATCCCGGTGTCGTCGGCGCCTTTTCCAGCATCGCAGCCGACTTGTCGATGCCGAGGGTCTCCCGTGCCAGTAACTGCTTGTGAAGCAAGCGAGTTAGCTCGCCAGTGCCGCATCCCAGGTCGAGGATGCGCATGTGTTGGCGAGGGTCGATCAGCGCTACGAGATCCCAGAACGGCTGCGCGCGTTCGGCCTTGAATTTCTCGTACTGCTCGGGCGACCAGGAGCTCAACGCAGATGGTCCCAGTTCATGATCGCGTTCATCACCAGCCCGTAGCTTCCCTGTGTGTTCTGACGCCACATTGGATTGCATGCGAAGAGAATGACGTGACCGCGGCCGCGCGGTGCGTCGATGACCGCAGGCTTGCCGGCCAGCTCGTCGCCGCCGTCGAGCATGCCCGACATGAGCAGTTGATCGGCCTTCTTCGCGAACGACACGATTACGCGCGGACGGTCCTCCGGCTTCGGCATCGCGAAATCGGAATTCCACGGCGCGTCTTCGGGCGGCTGGAATCCTTCCTCGCCCGGCGCCGGCTTCGCACGCTCCGGCAGCGGAACGAATGGCCGTCCCTGCGGCACGTCGGGATCCGTTTTTCCACCACGTCCGCTCGGACGCGTCTCCGCTGGCGGCTCGGGATTGAGGCCGACACGAAAGATCGGCGAGCTCGAAAAGTACAATGGTATTGCATCATCATATCCTGTGACGATCGGGCTCTTCTTGTCGACGACAGTCGACGACACGATCGTGCCCGGCGCCCGCAGCTTCTGCGACGGCACAACACGAACCCATCGCGCGAGTCCATAGTCCACCGCCCAAACCGATGTATCGCGCGCGGTGATCAGCAATCCGCCGTCTTCAACGAAGCGGGTGACGTTCGCGACTCCGCTCAGGCCGAGGCCGGGCCGCATGTCGTCGGTTTGATCGACGGTCAGATTCGGCGTCAGCTCGGTTTTCTTCCACGGCAGCGGTGGACCGGCCGGCAGTCCGTTGACGATTTCCTGCGACGAGTTGTTGCCGCCCGTCGGCGGAAAGAGGATGACATCGAACTTCTCGCGGAGGTTCGCCATGCGCGACGCGTCCTGCGTCGAGATGTACGTGTACGGGACGCCCATACTCTCCAGCGCGAGACGCCACCAGCCTTCGTCCTGCGTGCGAAGCCAGGTGTGCATGATCGCGACGCGCGGCTTCTTCGTGTTCGCATCGGCCCACCAGGCGCGGAAAAAATCCGTGTCGGCGTTGTTCGTGGTGGCCGGTGCAGGCGCCGGCGCTGCGTCCCAGAGATGCATCGCGACTTTGAGCACATCCGCATTCACCACGCGCTTGAAATCGACATTCTTCAGATAGCCGAGCGTCCAACCGGTGTCGTCATAGACCTTCTCGTCTGCGCGCACGAACTGCACGTCCAGCATCGTGTCCGCGAGCCGGCTGTACGGCTGATCCATTCGGACGATGAACGAGCCTTTCGCGAATGTGATCGCCTTCGGCTCTTCTTTTTTCGTCTCGTCGTCCTTCGGCGCGACAGTTGGCGGCCAGTTCGTCTTCATCGTGAACGGCTCGTCCGCCACGCTGATCTCGATCCCATGCGTGCGAAGAAGCGTCATCAGATCGCGAAGCTGGCCTTGCCGCTTCTGCGCGCCGTCGAAGACCCACGCCGCCGGCCCTTCGTTGGTCGCCTTCGCGACGGATCGCTTGCCGAGGAGGTAGAACTGTTCGAGGAAGTGAGGGCGGCGATCGGCGACGTCGGACAGCGCGAGCAGCAATCCGCTCTGCTGATAGTTGACGTTGTTGCGCAGCGACCACCTCACCGTCGGCAGCGGCGGATTCGTGCGATACCACTCGCGATCGCTCTGAGCGCGCACCACGCGATTCTCCGTCGACGGATATCGGTTTCCGAACGTCTCGTAGAACCGGCCGATCGTGTTGTGTCCCATGCCGATCCAGAACATGTAGTTCGGCGCCCACCCGTCGTAGAAACCGAATGTCCAGACGCCCGGGACGCCGCGCCGCGTCATCTCCTGGACCTCGTGCCACGCCATGCGGTGCCACTCGTCGACCATGATCGGATCGAGTGACGCGTTGTACGGACCAGTGCCGGTCGAGACGTACATGAACGGCACCGACTCATGAAGATCGTGAATGATCTGCGGATGGAAATCGAAATAGGCCTTCAGCACATTGCGGCTGAGGGCGAGCGCGAGGCCCATGTTGTCGCGGTTGTTGTCATGCGCAACGTAGTGGCCCCAGTACACCAGCGGTGGAGTCGGAACTTTCGGATTCTGCAGGCGGTAGCGCGACAGATCGACCTGACGATCACGGCCATCGACTTCCAGCACCGGCGTCGCGAGAAAGATCACGTTGTCGCGAATCTTTTGGATCAGCGGCGTATCTTCGACCGCTAATCGATAGACGAGCTCCATGAGCATCTCGGGACTGCCGGTCTCCGGCGAATGCATCGCGCCGGTCGCGTAGTACATCGGCCTGCCCTCGGCCACCAGCCGAGCCGCCTCATCGTCCGAGGTTTTTCGAGGATCGGAGAGTCGCCGCGTTATGTCTTTGTAGCGATCGAGATTCGCGATGTTCTGCTCGCTCGACACCGCGACCAGAATCATCTCGCGCCCCTCCTCGGTCTTGCCGATGCTGAAGACCTTCACGCGCGGCGTCGCCGCTGCGACCGCGCGCATGTATCGATAAACATCCTCGGCATAGGTCAGATGGTTCTCCGCCCCCGCGATGTATCCGAGGAATTGCAAAGGACTGGGGACGCGGGCGGAGGAAGGAAGATGATCGACCATCTCGGTCGAGAATTGCGGCCCGGTTGTGAACTGGCGGATCTGTTTTGTGTACTCGGCGTCATCCGCGGCGCGAACGGATGCAGCGATCAGCATCATCAATGCGAATTTCTTCATGCCATCATTCCGCTCCGGAGAATATCGGCGATCTCCTTCACGACCTCCATCGAGTTTTTCCCGTACGGCTCGGGAACGTTGAACAATAGTTCCAGCGAAAAGTAATTGAAGAAAATACGTGCGGTCATGAGCAGCGCCGAAACGGGCGACACTCCGGGACGGAGCCGCGCCCGAATCTCATTCAGCTCGATCAGCGAAGCGTAGCGCTGTCCCATTTCGGTGTAGAACTTTCGGATATGCGTGCCGTCGAATTCGATCACATCGACGTAAATGAGTGCGATGTAGGACCGGAACTCCTTCACGCTGTCGCGCGCGGCAAGCGCGAGCTGCTCCAGGTTCTCCGGGAAACGGCCGTTCGCGAGCGCGCGCGTGAACGGATAGCGCTTGCTGTCGGCGATCGTCGAGAATTCATCGAGCAGCGTTCGGAAAATCGTCTCCTTGTCGGGAAAATGGTGGTAGACGTTTCCTGTGGAGGTTCCCGCTTCGACGGCGATCTCGCGCACGGTGGTCGCGCGGTACCCCTGATGGGAAAAGAGTGCAAGCGCGGCGTCGAGCACCTGGCGGCGGCTCTGTTCCGACCGGGTCTGGCGAGCCATGCGCGAAGGCTATTACATGTAAATGAAGAATTTCGAATGAAGAATGAAGAATTGCCGTCTCTGGTCATTCTCAATTCTTAATTCGAAATTCGAAATTCTGAATTCATCTATAATTTCACATGCCTCCACCACTCAACGCTGCCGACACGGCCTGGCTCCTCATCTCCACAGCCCTCGTCCTGATGATGACTCCCGCCCTCGGTTTTTTTTACGGCGGGATGGTTCGCTCGAAGAATGCGCTGAACACGCTGATGATGAGCTTCTCCGCGCTCGGATTCGTCGGCCTCACCTGGGCGTTTTTCGGCTATTCGATCGCGTTCGGCCATGCATCGCGCTGGTGCGGCGGAAGCGAATACTTCTTTCTTCGCGGGGTGGGTCTCGAAGCCAACGGCACGATTCCGCATGTGCTCTTCTTCGCGTACCAGGGGACGTTCGCGATCATCACGGCGGCGCTCATCTCGGGCGCTATCGTCGAGCGGATGCGGTTTGGTCCGTACATCGCGTTTATCGCCTTGTGGTCCCTGATCGTTTACGCGCCGATCGCGCATTGGGTATGGGGCGGCGGGTGGCTGGGGAAACTCGGCGCACTCGATTTTGCCGGCGGCACCGTCGTCCATGTCAACGCTGCGTCGGCCGCGCTGGTATGCGCGGTCGTCGTCGGCGCGCGAAAAGACTACGCGCGTCAGGCGATCCTTCCGCAGAACGTCCCCTTCACGCTTCTCGGGGCCGGACTGTTGTGGCTCGGATGGTTCGGCTTCAATGCCGGCAGCGCGCTCGGCGCGAACAAATCGGCGGCGTTGGCATTCGTCAACACGATGCTCGCGCCGACCGCCACGCTGGTGGTCTGGACGATCCTCGATCTGACGCGAACAAAAAAAGCGACCGCGATCGGCGCAGCGACGGCAATCGTCGTGGGACTGGTAGCCATCACGCCCGCGGCAGGCTTCATCAGCCCGATGTCCTCGATCATCCTCGGAGCAATCGCCGCGGTGCCGAGCTACTTCGCGCTGCTCTACCGCGCGCGGACGCGGCTCGATGACTCGCTCGATGTCGTCGCGGCGCACGGCGTCGGGGGCATCGTCGGCGCGCTGCTGACCGGCATTCTCGCTCAGAAATCGTGGAACGGCGGAGCGGGAAACGGGGCGCTCTTCGGCGATGTGCGCCAACTCGGCGTGCAAGCCATCGCAGTGCTGGCGACCATCATTTACAGCGTCGTCGCGACGTTCATCATCGTGAAAGTTCTCGCGCTGGTGACGTCGCTGCGAACGGCACCGCGCGAAGAAGGCCTGGGACTCGATTTCACGCAGCACGGCGAGGAGGCTTACAGCCGCGGCGAGGGGGCGATTCTGCTGCTCGACGGGAGGACTGAATGAAACTCGTGGTGGCAATCATTCGGCCGGAGCGTTT
>JALYZI010000091.1 GCA_030948915.1 Acidobacteriota bacterium | reverse complement strand
CGCTGCGGGCAAAACCGAATATCGATGTGCAGGCGGTGGCGTCGATGTTCGGCGGCGGCGGGCACAAGGCGGCCAGCGGATGCACGATGCCGTTCGCGCTCGCGGAAGCGAAGAAGAAACTGATCGGGATCCTCGAGGAGATCGTTTAGTGGAGCCGAAGCGGTCCGTCGATGGCGTGGTACTCGTCGACAAGATCTCCGGCATCACCTCGCACGATGTCGTCGAGAAATTTCGCCGGCGCTCGCATGTGAAAAAAGTCGGACACACCGGGACGCTCGACCCGCTCGCGACCGGCCTGCTGGTCCTGTGCGTCGGAAAAGCGACGCGTTTGCAGGCGTATCTGATGGGCATGGAGAAAGTCTACGAGGGCACGATTCAGTTCGGCTGGGCGACCGACTCCTACGACGCGGCCGGAACACCGGCCGGCGAAGAGACCGAGGTGAGTGTCGAGCACATCGACTTCGTTCCGCTGATCAAGCCGTTTCTCGGCGAGATCGAGCAGATGCCGCCGCAATTTTCCGCGAAGAAAGTGCAGGGCGTGCGGGCTTACGAGCTCGCGCGAAAAGGAGAAAAGGCCGCGCTGACTCCGAAACGTGTCACGGTGCACGAGTTCGAGATTCTGCGCGTGACCGGATCGGTCGCGCAGTTCCGCGTCCGTTCGTCGGCGGGAACTTACGTTCGATCGCTGGCGCACGAGCTGGGCGCTTCCGCCGGCGTGCCGGCGCATCTCAAAGAATTGCGGCGAAGATCGATCGGCAAGTTTCGCGTTGAGGAGTCCCTGGCGTTCGATCGCATCGACAACGCGACCGTAGACGAGCTCCTGAAGCCTCCACATTTTCAGCCGCTGTATGAGGTCGACCTGCCGCTCGAGAAATTGCGAATCGACTGGACGCAGCAGGGAAAGATGATGCGAGGACAGGGCGTGATCATGACGCCGGCCGTCGCGGTCCGGAAAGGCGACCTGCTGGCGCTGGGCAACCCGCACGATCAGCTCGTGGCGATCGGCGAGGTCGTGAACGTGCTGCGGGAGGGTGGGCCGGTGGAAGTGAGGCCGAAGGTCGTTCTGGCGGGCTAAGCCGGCCTTGAACATGTTCAAAAAAGTGCTTGACAGGGCGTTCACACGGCACTAAATTGAACATGTTCAAAGGTGGCGACCATGAAGATCGTGATCCCTGGCGGTTCAGGACATCTCGGAAGCATCATCGGGCGGGCGTTGGAGCGCGATGGTCACGAGGTGGTCATCCTCAGTCGCAGCGGGCGGTCGGGGGTCGGGCGGGCGGTGGGGTGGGATGGGCGGACCCCCGGAGCGTGGACGAGCGAGCTTGCCGGCGCGGACGTCGTCATCAACCTCGCCGGGCGCAGTGTTGACTGTCGATATTCATCGAGCAACCGCCGCGAGATTCTCGCTTCGCGCGTCGACTCAACGCGGGTCATCGGACAGGCCATCGCGCGCGCGGTCTGGCCGCCGCGCCTCTGGCTGCAGATGAGCACCGCGACCATCTACGCCCATCGCTTCGATGCTCCCAATGACGAAGACGGAATGCTGGGCGGTAGCGAGGCGGACGCGCCGGAGACCTGGCGCTTCAGCATCGACGTCGCACGCGCCTGGGAGCACGAAGTCGATACAGCCGAGGTTCCCCTGACGCGGAAAGTGAAACTGCGCTCGGCGATGGTGATGAGCCCATTTCCCGGCGGGCCATTCGACGCGCTCCTCAATCTAACGCGCCACGGCCTGGGAGGGATGGCGGGAGACGGCCGGCAGTTCGTTTCGTGGATGCATTACCGCGACTTCGCAAGTGCCGTGCGCTGGATCATCGATCACGACCGCATCGACGGCGTGGTGAATCTCGCCGCTCCGCATCCCCTCCCCAACGCCGAGTTCATGGCCGATCTTCGCAACGCATGGGGAATCCGATACGGGCTTCCAGCATCGCGATGGATGCTCGAGATGGGTGCATTCGTCCTTCGCACCGAAACGGAGCTGCTTCTGAAAAGCCGGCGCGTTGTCTCGAGCCGGTTGGCGGAATCGGGTTTCGAGTTCGAGTTTTCAACCTGGCCGGAAGCGGCCCGCGACCTCTGTGGCCGCTGGCGCGCCATCCGGCGGCAATCACAATCTGAAAGGAGCGGACATGATCGTACAAAGCTATCTCGTCTATCTGGCGATCACACTTATCGTCACCGTGTGGGTTGCTTCGACGCTGCATCGTAGAGGACGCATCTTTCTCGTCGATGCCTTCCACGGAAACGATGCGCTCGCCGACTCCGTCAACCACCTTCTGGTGGTCGGCTTCTATCTGATCAACGTGGGCTACATCGCGCTGATGCTGCGGTCTGACCAGAAACCGGCGAACCTCATGGAGGCGATGGAGATCTTCAGCCATAAGATCGGCGTCGTCCTTCTCGTGCTGGGCGTGATGCATTTCATCAACATCAAGATCTTCTCCGCGATGCGGCACCGGGCGCAGAAGGCTGTGCCGCCGCCGCCGATCGAGGCCAGCGGGCGCACCGCGGTCGCGCTCAACGGGTGAAGCGCATGCGACTCTATGTTCTGTACGATGGAAGTTGCGGACTCTGCTCGCATCTCGTGCAGTGGATGAGCGGACAGCCGACCTCGTGCGAGTTGATTTTCATGGCTTCCGGTTCCGATGCCGCCCGCCGGCTTTTCCCCGAGTTTCCGATGCCGGCCCGTCCGCAGGAGCTGGTGGTGATCAGCGGTGATGGCTCGGTGTATCAGGGCGACTCGGCGTACATCGTCTGCCTCTACGCCCTCGACAACTTCCGCACCGTGGCGGTCCGACTGGCGCGGCCGGCTCTGCGCGGCATGGCGCGCCGGCTCTTCAGCATCGTGTCGACCAACCGTATACGGCTCTCAGAGCTGTTGGGGCTCCGACCCGACGACGCCCTGGCGCGCGCAGTCGTCAACGCGCGTCCCGATGCACTCGACGGAAGAGAGAGTACGGTGTGGTGAGGCCCGGCGAGAAGCGCGTCACCGCGAAGGCGGAAGAGACGCGCGAACGGATCGTCGACGCTGCCCTCGAACTTTTTCGGCAGAAAGGCTTCGATGAGACGACCATGCGCGACATCGCCGCCGCTGCAGATGTCGCCACCGGCGCCGCCTACTACTACTTCCGCTCGAAGGAAGAGCTGGTGATGGCGTTCTATGTCAGGACGACCGAGGAGGCACGCGAGCGTCTTCCGGCGGCGGTGGAGCGCTCGAGTGATCTTCGCAAGCGGCTGCGCACGATCATCGAATTCAAATTGTCCCAGTTCTCGCAGCATCGGCGCCTGTTGATCGGACTGCTCCGCATTGGAATCGATCCTTCCCATCCGCTCTCTCCGTTCGGGAAAGAGACGCAGGCGATGCGCAATGCGGGTATCGAGGAGTTCCGCGCCGCCGTTGAGGGATCGAATGTGCGTTTGTCGAAGGATCTTCAGCCCGACCTGCCCCGGCTCCTGTGGCTTTACCAGATGGGCATCATTCTCTTCTGGATCTTCGATGACACGCCGGGACAGAAGCGGACGCAGACGCTGCTCGATGGAACCATCGACCTGATTGTCCGGCTGATTCGTTTGTCGACACTGCCGCTCATGGGCCCTGTCCGCCGGCGTCTGCTGCATACCCTCAGGGCCGCCACCATATAATTCGCGGCGGATGGCAAACCGCACCGAGCGTGACCTCTCGCCCGACCCGCGCGAGGGCGGGCGGCGGCGCTTCATGATTGCCGGGGAGCACGTGATCCTTCGCGCGTTCGAGCGTGAGGACGCCGAGCGCTGCTACCGCTGGCTCAATGACCCGAACATCGTGCGCACGCTCAAGACGCGCTATCCGATCGCGTTTCAAAACGAGATCGAATGGCTCGATCGCGCGATGCATCCCTCCGCTGACGAGCGGCACTTCGCAATCGAGCGCCGCGACGATAGGTCGCACATCGGAAATGCCTCGATTCACGACATCGACTGGGTCTCGCGTACCGGCTGGTTCGGACTCTTCGTCGGCGAGCCGACGGCCTGGAATCGTGGATACGGCGGCGATGCGATCGGCACGCTGATCCGCTTCGCGTTCGAAGAGATGAATCTCGTGAAGCTGAAGATCAACGTCTTCGATTACAACGACCGCGCCAAACACGTGTTAGGCGAGCGCGGATTCATGCAGGAAGGCCGGCTGGTGCGCGACTTCTATCGCGAGGGCAAATATCACGACATCGTGATCTACTCCGTCTTCAGGGAGCAGCCGTGAGCGAGCAAAAGATCCGCGTCCTGATCGCGAAGCCCGGTCTCGATGGCCACGACCGCGGCGCGAAAATCATCGCGCGCGCGCTGCGCGACGCGGGAATGGAAGTCATCTACACCGGACTGCGGCAAACGCCGGAGCAGATCGTCTCGGCGGCCGTGCAGGAAGACGTCGACGCGATCGGACTCTCGATTCTTTCCGGCGCGCACAACGTCCTCTTTCCCGAAATCATGCGATTGCTCGAGGAGCAGGGCGCCTCGGACATCGCGGTCTTCGCCGGCGGCATCATTCCGGCGCAGGACATTCCGAATCTGAAGGCGATCGGCATCCGCGAGATTTTCCTGCCGGGCACGCGGACGGCCGATGCCGTCGACGCGATACGCCAGGCGGTTCAGCGCTGACGATGGAGCCGCTCGAGACACACCTCGACGCATCGAGCGGGGAGTTCCGCGCGAATCGCGAGCGCATCGAGTCGCTCGTCGAAGATCTCAAACGCAGGATCGCCGGGGCGCGGGAGGGCGGCGGTGCGAAGTACATCGAGCGCCACAAGGAGCAGGGAAAGCTGCCGGTGCGCGAGCGCATCGCAGCACTGCTCGATCCCAACACGCCATTCCTCGAGCTGTCGCCGCTGGCCGCGAACGGTATGTACGACGACGAAGCGCCCGGCGCCGGCCTCGTCACTGGCATCGGACGCGTGCAGCAGCGTGAATGTCTGATCATCGGAAACGACGCCACCGTCAAAGGCGGCACGTATTTTCCGATGACGGTGAAGAAACACCTGCGGGCGCAGGAGATCGCGCTGCAGAACCGGCTGCCGTGCATTTATCTCGTCGATTCAGGCGGCGCGTTTCTTCCGCTGCAGGCTGAAGTGTTTCCCGATCGCGAGCACTTCGGAAGGATCTTCTACAACCAGGCGATCATGTCGGCGCGCGAGATCCCGCAGATCTCCGCGGTCATGGGATCGTGCACCGCCGGCGGCGCGTATGTGCCTGCGATGTCCGACGAAGCCATCATCGTCAAAGGCACCGGCACCATCTTCCTCGGCGGCCCTCCGCTCGTGAAGGCGGCCACCGGAGAAGAAGTGACGGCCGAGGAGTTAGGCGGCGCCGATGTGCACACGCGGCTCAGCGGCGTCGCGGATCACTTCGCCGAGGATGATCTCGATGCCATCGCCATCATGCGAAACATCGCCGAGAACCTCCGCTTCGAAAAACATGAGCCCAGCTCCCGCATCGATCCGGAAGATCCGCTGTTCGATCTGAAAGAGCTGTACGGCGTGCTTCCGCAGGATGTGCGCAAGCCCTACGACGTGCACGAAGTCATCGCGCGCATCGTCGATGGATCGCGCTTTCAGGAGTTCAAAGAGCGCTACGCGGCGACGATCGTCACCGGCTTCGCCCGCATCTACGGCTACGCAGTCGGAATTCTTGCGAACAACGGCGTGCTCTTTTCGGAATCAGCACTAAAAGCAACACACTTTATCGAGCTGTGTAATCAGAGACGCATACCGTTAGTATTTCTTCAAAACATCACCGGATTCATGGTCGGCAAGCAGTACGAGCGCGGCGGCATCGCGAAGGACGGAGCCAAGCTTGTGCACGCCGTCGCGAATTCCACGGTGCCGAAGTTCACGATCATCATCGGCGGGTCGTTCGGCGCTGGGAACTATGGGATGTGCGGCCGCGCCTATTCGCCGCGATTCCTGTGGATGTGGCCGAACGCGCGCATCAGCGTCTTGGGAGGCGAACAGGCGGCCGGCGTGTTGACGACCGTCAAGCGCGACCAGCTCGCCCGCGACGGCAAGGAATTATCGAAGGAAGAGGAGCGCGCGATCGCCGATCCGGTCCTGGAAAAATACGAAACCGAGGGCAATCCGTACTACAGCACCGCGCGGATGTGGGACGACGGCATCATCGATCCCGCCGAGACGCGCACTTATCTCGGATTAGGACTGTCGATCGCTTACAACGCGCCCATCGAGGATCCCCGCTTCGGCGTGTTCAGGATGTAACGCGTGCCCGACATCGCCTGGTTCATCTTCGATCTCGGCAACACGGTGATCAAGCTCGCCTACGAGCGCGTGATGGAGAACATCTGCAAGCGCGCCACGATCGATCGCGATGCGCTCGTCGAGCTCCTCGAAAATCCGGGTGCGTACCGCGACCTGGAACGCGGCGCGGTTTCGTTCGAGCAGTTCCACGATTTTCTGTGCGACAAAGCGGGGTATCGCGGCTCGCTACAGGATCTGCGCGAGACGTGGTCGGACTTCTTCGTCGGACCGCTGCCGGGAATCGAAGATCTCCTCGGACGGCTTCGCCGGAAATACCGCGTAGCGTTTCTATCGAACTCGAACGAGGTGCATGCCGAGGTGATCCCGCGCAAGTACGCGTCGTTGTTCGAGCGCGACGACCGCTTCATCTTTTCGCATCGCTTCAAGACTGCGAAGCCCGATCCTGAGATGTTTCATCGCGCGCTCGAGATCATCGGCGCTCTTCCCTCGCAGGCGGTGTTCGTCGACGATCTGCTCGAGAATGTGCTCGCGGCGCGGTCGGTGGGAATCACGTCGTATCAGTTTCGCGACGCATTCGTGCTCGAGCAGGCGCTGCGAGCCGATGGATTGCTTTAGAGACCGTTCCCTACGGTGCGCGTCAAGAGATCGCGTCCGTACCACTCGCGGTGAAACTGCACGAGCGCGTCGCGGGCGGAGTCGTTGTCGTTGACGTGCGACGCCTGCGTGGAATGGAAGAGCCGCGGGAACTTGTAGAGAACGTAGTCGAAGTTGCGCTTCGCATACTCCTCGCCCAGGCGATGGAATGAGGCGCCGTCGATCTCGAACTTGGTCGTTCCGCGGTAAGAGAGCTTGACGCGGCTGATCTTTCGCTCGCGCAGCTTCTTCGCGAATTCGAGGAATGCGGTGTGGACATCGATCGGAGTCTGCCGCACGCTGAGGTCGCGCAGGTCGTAGACCACAACGCCGGGCACAATCCAGTACTCGTAGTGCGCCTGGACGTGCATCCCATTGAACGCAACGTTGTCTTTGAGGACCTGGTTCATCGGCTCCTGCAGCAGGAAAACATTGGCGGAGTAGCCGATCAGAGCGGCCACCAGCGGCGTGCCGACGAAGATCAGTTTTTTGTTTCGCAGGTGCGGAATCGGAATCGCGACGCGCTCGAACTTCATCTGCCGTCGAAGACGAACGGAGAGCGGGATTTTTTTTCCCGAGGAAGTCGACGGCGGTTCCGCCGGAATCGCGTAGTAAAGAATTGACAGCAACAACCCGCCCGCCACGGCCATCAGGCCGACCGGGCGGAAGACGAGCAGGGCACCCAGTCCGAAGAGATAGGCGACCCAGCTGGCGTAATTCACGCGCGCGCGGATGCGCTGCGCGCGCTGACGGTAGTAGTCCTCGTTGACGATCTCGCCGCAATGCTTGCAGCGAATGGAATCCGTTCGAATGTCGGCCTTGCAGAATTGACACGGGACGACCTGATCGGCCGCGCGCCGGCGAGCCGTCGCCATATCTTCAGCGCGCCGTTTCTGGGGCGCCGCGGCGTTGAACAGAATCAGACCGCAAGACGTGCAAACTGTGGCTTCGGGTTCGTGGGCCGCGTGGCATTCGGGGCAATGCATTTGTCTCGTGAAGGTGCAAACGGGCTGCCGTCCTCCAAGTCACTGCCGAGACCGCATTTGGGGCGTCCTAGCGCCCGAAACGGCGCTCGATGTTGAAGCCGAGGTGGAGGTCGCCGCGCTGGAGAGGAGAGCCCTGGTATGTCGAGGTAGCGTACTGATCCACGTGGGTTGCGTTGCTGTTACTGATCAGGATCTCAAAATAGTGGCCACCAACGACCCGCTTCACGCCGATCGCCCATCCAATGTCCGTGTGCATCTCTTTCGGGAGATCGCGGTTTTTGGGCGTGATCTCGCCGATCACGCTGAGGCCGGGTTGCAGCATGAAGGCGAGTCCCACCGGCACATTGAACGCGTGTTTGAACAGCGCGACGGATTCCGTGCCGCTGACTGCGCGTCCGGCGTCGGTGACGTAGGTCGGAACCGCCGAGATCTCCACGCGCTTTCCGAACTGTCGCGACACGATCATTTGCGCGAACCCGGACGTACGGTCCTTCACATCGCGCTCAGTCCGCCAGTCGCCGCCAATGCGCATCGCGGTCGCGAAGGGGAGGGCCGGTGCTTGCTGGAAGATGCTGTAGCGCGCCGCGAACTCGATGTCATCGAGCGCATTGCTCCGATACACCGAGAACTCGAGATCGCGCGCTGCGACATAGGAGAGTCCGAGGCCGACGTCGGCATTGCTATCGAGGCCGTAAAGCGAATGGATCCGATCGCTGAAGCTGCCCTGATCGAGCGACTGATTGAATCGATGCGAGAACTTCACTTCCCAGGTCCCCTTTGACGCCATGTGCGAGGTCGGGAGATTGAGAAGAAGATTGCCGAGAGGAAGTGGTGTCACGGGCGTGTAACGATCTTGCGCGAATGCGCCGAAGGCGAACAGGAGCAGACAACCGGCCACCGGCAACCGGCCCCTAATCATTCGGCGCTCCGCGACGTATCCAATCCCGGATGAGTTTGATTTGCGCGTCACTGAGATACGGTCCGCCCTGGGGCATGCGATCGCCGGTAATGCCGGCGCCGATGATCTTGCGATAGAGGTAGGAGTTTGCCGGATCACCCGGCGCAATGCGCACCAACTGCGGCATCTCGACGCTGGGGTGATTGACGGTCTGCGCGTACGCCAGACCGGCCTGCAACTGCTGATCTTCCTGCTTCCCGAGTCGATCGTGACATCCGAGGGCGGCGCAGGTCGGACTGAAGATTTCGGTCTGAACGCGTGAAAACGTCGCGGTCGGGTCGATCGGCTCTCCGTTGCCGGGACCGCCCGGCGCGGTCGGAAGCTCGTTCAATTTCCCGCAAGCTGTTATGAACAACGCAGTAACAAGGGAGGCCTTGCGAAACATGGGCGCGAAGGTTAGCACGCGCTCCACATCAAAACGTGACGGCCGTCACCTCACCAACCGTATGTTTTTCCAGGTTGGGGGGACTCGTGCGCGAGGAGTCCTTCGCGATATTTGGCGAATTCGTTCGTCTTCAGGAAGTAGTCGGGGAGCACCGTCGCAAGATACGCCAGGTACTTCTCACCGCTCACCGGCTTGCCACCTTCGGTGATCAGATTGCCGAAGGCGTCGTACGGCATGTAGACGACTTCCTCCATGCCGCGCTTGCGGAAGAACTTCGGATCGGGGACGAACAGCAGATCTTTCGGCGACACGCCCTTGATCGTCTCACCGGTGTCCTGAATCTCGCGCACGAGACTGCGTGCGTCGGGTGAGGTCATGTCTTTCACTTTCGACCGCGCCACTTCGACGTTGACGAGCTCCAGGACCTCGCGGACTTCGCCGTACCACTCCGCCTGCGCCGCTGCGTTGTTCCGGTCCTTGAATCCGAACGTGATGGCAGTCTCGCCGCCACGCTCGTTGCCGAACATTTCCACGCCGCGCGGAATCCAGGCGTTGAGCACCCTCTGGATGTCGTCGATCGAGAAGCGGCCTTTGTCGCTGACGGCGGCGATCGCGAGCTCCTTGAGGAATCCTCGCCCCGACCCGATGTGATACCCCTCCTCGGAAAGCATGGGACTCATCGAGCGCGCCATCGGAGCGTACGAGAACACCTTCTGCATTTCGAGCTGATACTTGCCGACGAGGTCGATCGTCGTCGCGAAGACCACGTTGTCCAGAAAGTTGTGAAACGGAATGTTGAAGGCATCGAGAACATGGCTTCCGAGACGCATCGACAACAACTCGTCCATGGTCTCCTTCGCGACGTCGGGATGACCCGGTTTGCGCCAGCTCTCATCGTGATCGAACACCCAGAACATCTGATACCCGTGCCGCAGCTCCTCGGCCATGATGCGGAGGACTGAGATCTTCATCTGATCCGTCGGCGCCTCCTCCAGCGTGAGGCGATGCTGCTCGATGGACCCTAATTCGGTGGACGCCTGCGCCCGGATGATGTCGCGTGCGGTGTAGAACATGTTGCCCACCATTACGCCTGCCTGCTCGACGCGAGGCTGTCCCGCCATCCGGCCGAAATTGATCGTTTCGGAATTCAGCTTTCCGATTTTTGCGAACAGTTGATAAGGCGTCTGCGTGGGGTAGTACTTCGTCCAGTTCTTGAGCAGGAAATCGAGCTCCGGGAAATTCTTCCGCTGCCAGTCGACGAGCGCCTGGTGGTACTTCGGCGTGATGGTCTCGGTTGTATAGGCTGCCAAAGCGCTTCCTCCTGCGGAGCCGACAACGCTTGCGTAATCAGCAACATTCTCGTTGCGTTCAGTGCATAATTACTGCAAAACGAGGGCGCGATTGTAAGCGGATTCTGCCGTGGAACAACAGAGGTCCGCGGACAGTTGCAGCACATGCTCCTAAATGCAGACTCTGACGCTCATCCACTCGAAAAGCTTCCCGATTGCGCGCTACGCGGAAGCTTTTCAGCGTGAGTCGATTGCCCCGCGGCTGATCGAGAGTCTCGATCGTGTGCCTTCCGATGCACACGCACTCCGCGTCGTGCTCGTAGACGCCGCCATCAGCGGCAACGGCCGCACCGCCGACATCACCGACCGGCGGACGGCGCTCGTCGGCCTGGGATTGAGCGAAGAGCCCCGCTGGCTGACCGACGACACCGTTTATTTCGACCTGCCGGAGGAGCCGTCGCCGGCGGCACTGGCGAACGCGATCAAACGCGCTTACCAGTTTCTCTACCAGAAGCTACGTGCCGATCAATTGGAACGGCAGCTTTCGGATCGAACTGAAGAGCTGCGCGAGCTGAGCGAAGTCGGAATCGCGCTCTCCGCCGAGCGCGACCATTCCGTTCTGCTCACGATGATTCTGAGCAAGGCGCGCGAGCTGTCGCGCTCCGATGCCGGTTCGCTGTACCTGCTCGATGCAGTGGAAGGTCAGAAGGTGCTCCGCTGGAAGCTCGCGCAGAACGATTCGATCGACGTCATTTCGTTCGAAGAAAAGGTACTGCCGATCACACGTCGCAGTCTCGCGGGTTACGTTGCGCTTACCGGTGAGACCTTGGTGATCGACAACGCCTACAACCTGCCGGCCGGCGTCGAGTACACGATCAACCGTTCGTTCGATGAGGAAAATCACTACCTGACTCGATCGATGCTCGTTTTTCCGATGACGAATCACGTCGGCGAGCGGATCGGCGTGCTGCAGTTGATCAACCGCAAGCGGTCGGGTGCCGCACGGCGATTGACCGCCAAGACCGTGCCGACGGAAGTCGTTTCGTTCGATACGGAGACGGTCGAGTTGATGCGATCGCTCGCCGGGCAGGCAGCGGTGGCTGTCGAGAACAACATCCTTTACGAATCGATCGAGCGGCTGTTCGAGGGATTCGTCACGGCTGCCGTTACGGCAATCGAGCAGCGAGACCCGACGACCTCAGGACATTCGTTCCGCGTCGCGGACCTGACCGTCGAACTGGCGAAAACCGTCGACAGAATCGACGCCGGGCAGTATCGCGAGACCCACTTCACGCCCGATCAGGTCCGTGAGATCCGCTACGCCTCGCTGCTCCACGACTTCGGCAAGGTCGGCGTTCGCGAGCAGGTGCTGGTCAAGCAGAAGAAGCTCTACCCGATGCAGCTCGAGACCATCCGCGGGCGCTTCGACTTCGCAATGAAGGCTGTCGAGAGCGATGCCCATCGCCGGAAGGTGGAGTACCTGCTGAAATTCGGCCGCGACGGATTCGATGAGTTCGCGCGCCGGCTCGACGCGGAGACCAACGAGCAGATCGAGCGGCTGCAGAAAGACTTCGCGATCGTCGCGCAGTCGAATGAACCGACCGTTCTGCCGGAAGGCGATTTTCAATATCTGCAACAACTCGCGTCACGCGAATTCTCCGACATGCGCGGCGAGCGCCGTCCGCTGGTGCATCTCGAAGAGGCGCGAATCCTTTCGATCCGCAAGGGAAATCTCGACCCCGCCGAACGGAACGAGATCGAGAGCCACGTCACGCACACGTTCAATTTCCTGCAGAAGATTCCGTGGACGAAGGATCTCGTCAGCGTGCCGAACATCGCTTACGCGCATCACGAAAAACTCAATGGCCGCGGATATCCGCGCAAACTGACAGCCGTCGAGATTCCGATTCAATCGCGCATGATGACGGTCTCCGACATCTACGACGCGCTGACCGCCAGCGATCGGCCTTACAAACGGGCGATCTCCACCGAACGCGCGCTCGATATTCTCAAGATGGAAGTGAACGACGGCCTGCTGGACTCCTCGCTGGTGAACGTGTTCGTGGACGCGAAGGTCTACGAGCGCGCCGGCGTCATTCGCACTTAGTTCAACGACGCGCCGCGCGGCGCCGCTGCTGCAGCGAGATCGCGAAAACGCTTCCGCCGTTCGTTCCAACGTACACGAACGATCCGTCGCTCGCCACGCAGGTGACATCAGCCGGAAGAGTCTCTGATCCCGGAACGAAGGACCAATGCGTCCCGTCGCCGCTGAATGCGACGCCCGCGGAAGAGGCCACAAAGACACGCGATCCTGAATCAGCGACCGCTTTGATCTGTCCCGGAAAGGTGAGCGTCCATGCACCGTTATTGCGCACGAAAAGTCCGGCGTCTGTGCCGGCGTAAATGCGATCGCCGACGATCGCCAGATTGTGAATCACGCTCGGCACGTCGGTGCGTTGCCACGTCGCCCCTTCGTCGGCGCTGATCATCGCGCTCGTGACATCCGCCACGACCATCACAGAACCCCTGACCGCAACCGCGGTCGCGCTCAGTGCCGGATAGCTCGTTAGAGTCTGCCATGTCATCCCGCGATCGAGTGATTGCACGATGCTGCGGAATGTCGTCACGACCACTTCGTCGCCGTCGGCGGCCAGACCGAAGAGATCCGCTGGCGAGAATCCTGAGGTCACCTTCTCCCAGGTCGCGCCCTGATTCGTTGATCGGAAGACGCCAACGGCGGGGACTGCGGCATACAGCGTCGACCCATTCGTCGCAAGAAATGGAACTGTCGGTGGCAGGCCCACGTCAGCAGACGTCCAGACGCCGCTGTCTCTTCGTAGAGCGCCCTGGCCAGCAGTTGCCACGACGAGAGTGCCGGACGCGAATGCCATCTGCGTAATTCGAACGCCGGTGAATCCTTCATTTCTGCTGAACCATCGAGTGCCGTCGGTCGTCGCGAAAACACCGGTGTTGGTCCCGGCGAGGAGCGTGGATGGCGTACCTTCAAGAGAAAGCACCGACGTAGCCGGAATCACCGCGACGACTTCCACGCGGCCGATACTCAGGCTCGCGATTACATCGCCGAGCGTAACGTCAAGGAAACCGCGCCATGCACCGATGGTGTCAACTCCGCTGGCAGTGAATTGGATGCAGTCGTCGGCACAGCCCCACACGCCATCGGCTCCACCGGCATAAACGAGATCCCCGAACGCGATGCTGGTAATGTTCGTCGGCTGCAATCGACGCCACGAGATTCCCGCGTCATCGCTCAGAAAAAGACTTCCTGAGTCGACAGCCACGAGGCGCTCTCCCGCCCGCGGATCGATGCGAATGATCGCGACGTTGCTCGTGCCGGAGGGGGAGGAAATGCCGCCCCATGTGTCACCGCGGTCGACGCTTCGCAGCAGTCCATCCCTCGGCGTCGACACGATCACCTCGGCACCCAGAGCGGCGGCATCGATGATCGACGTGCCGATCAGCAGTCGCCAGGTCGCGCCGTCGTCATCGCTGCGAAACAGACCGGTCGTGGTCCCGACGTAAACGCGCGAGGTCAGAGGATCTACGACGACGCGCGTCGGCGTGACGCCGCGCTCCGTCGCATCGAAGACCAGCGTCCATGGCCCGCCGTTGAAGCTGCGAAAGACGCCGCTCCGGCGATTCAGGAGGTAGATATTCCGGCCGCTCGCATCGCTGGTGATGGATCGCGCTTCTCCTCCGAATGGACCAATGTTGGGCCACAGCGGCGCGGCTTCCGCCCGCGCGAGAAGTGCCAGTGAGAATGCAAAAAGGAGAGCGCGTCGCATGCCGGTATGGGTCAGTTGTAGCACGATCCAGACCGCTGCCGGACGCCTAGTGGCGGAAGTGGCGCTCGCCTGTGAATACCATCGCAAGGCCCCGCTCTTCGGCAGCCGCGATGACGTCCGCATCGCGCACCGACCCGCCGGGCTGAATCACCGCGCGCACGCCGGCGTCAGCGAGGATGTCGAGGCCGTCGCGGAAGGGAAAGAACGCATCTGAGGCTGCGACTGAGTCAGCAGTCGGCGCCGTCGCTTTCATGATCGCGACTTTCGCGGCGTCGACGCGGCTCATCTGTCCGGCACCGATGCCGATCGAATGGGCGGCGCTCGTCAGCACGATCGCGTTCGATTTCACGTACGCGCACACGATCCACGCGAACTCCAGCCCCGCCATTTCCGCCGACGTCGGATGCCGCGTCGTGGCGACCTTCCAGCTCTCCGGTGAGGCGATGCGATCGACGCCCTGCGCAAGGATTCCGCCGGCCGCGCTGCGGTAGTCCATCGGATTGGACGGCAGCGAAGCGAGGATCACGCGCAGATTCTTTTTCCGCTTCAGACTCTCCAGCGCGCTCGGACTGAAAGACGGCGCGACGATCACTTCCAGGAAGAGCGACTCGATCGCGAGCACGCATTCGTCGTTGAATTCGCGATTGACGCCGACGATCCCGCCGAATGCCGAGATGGAATCGGCTTCGATCGCTCCGCGCAGCGCTTCGGAAACACTCTGCCGGCGGGCGACGCCGCACGGATTCGTGTGCTTGATCACGGCGGCCGCCGGATCGCGAAAGGCATGCGCCAGCCGGATCGCAGCGTCGAGGTCCAGCAGGTTGTTGTACGACAGTTCTTTCCCCTGAAGCTGGTCGAACGGTTTTCCGTCGGCGTAGAACGCCGCCGCCTGCTGCGGGTTTTCGCCGTAGCGGAGGTCTTGAAACTTGGCGAGATGGAGAGACAGTGGCCGGTTGCCGGTGGCCGGTGACCCGAGGAAGCTTGCGATTGCCGCGTCGTACTTCGATGTTTTTTCGAAGACTGCGACGGCGCATCGCAGTCGAAAATCTTCCGAGATCTCGCCACTTTCAAATTGACGCAGGAATTCTTCGTACAGTGCCGGATCGGCGAGCGGCAGAACGTGGCGGAAATTCTTTGCGGCCGCGCGCAACATTGACGGTCCGCCGATGTCGATCTGCTCGACTGCTTCTTCGGTCGTCACGCCTTCCTTCGCAATCGTTTCTTCAAACGGGTAGAGATTGACGACCACGAGATCGATCGGAGGGATGCCGAGACGGGCGATGTCGGCGAGGTGATCGGGTTTCTCGCGGTGGTGCAGGATCGCGCCGAAGACTCTCGGCGTCAGCGTCTTCACGCGGCCGCCGAGGATCTCGGGAGCACCGGACCAGGTCGCGACGGGAGTGACTTCGATTCCGGCGTCGCTGAGGTGCTTCGCGGTCCCGCCGGTCGAGAGAATCTCGACACCTTTCGCGCGAAGCGCCTTCGCGAGCTCGATGATTCCGCTCTTGTGGGAGACCGAAAGGATCGCGCGCTCAATTCGCATTCGGGATGACGCGAGCTGCGCGCATGGAAGCCGCCGAGCGGACATCGCCGCCCGATTGTTCCCAGATGTAGTAGTAGAGATTCACGAGATCGGTGATCGCGTGGGAGTAGCAGATCGACGCAACCCCGAACGCGGTCGATCGATCGTCGAAATCACTGGACGTGTGCCGCGCGCCGTCGCGAAAGTATTCTTCGTGCATCAGCGGCGTGTAGCTTTTGGTGCGTTTGAAAGTGCGCTCGAGATATTTCGGAAGCGCGAAGCGCGCATCGAGTCCGTAGAAGACTGTTGGAAAGCGCACCATGCGGCGTTCGAAATAGTGTTCGAAGTCGTCATGGGAAGATTCGAGCGCCTCCTCGATATCGACATGAAACGGATTGTTGGCGTCTCCGACCAGATGCGAGAGCAGGCCCAGCCGGGCGACGACTTGCGCCATCGGCTGATTGGAGTGGAGCATCCCGATAACGCCGCGCGTTTCTTTCTCGATCCGTTCGCGCAGTTGCGCGCGATGGTTCTCAGAGGCCTCCTCGCGAATCCCATAATCGATGCCGGCAGCGTACTGTTTGTGCAAGCGCTTGATGATGAGACTCAGATCGTGCGGCGCCAGCCGCGCGGCGCGATCTGCGATCTGATAGTCGGAAGTGCGGGTCCAGGCGCTGGCGGTCAACGGGAAAAGAAGGATGAGGAGGAAGAATCGCCGCATCGACGGCAATCATGTTAGCAGGCGATGCTACGGATTCGCTCCTTTGTCCTGCGCCCGAAGAATGTCATTGCGTTTCGGCGCTTCACCGCTGACGAGTTCCGCGATCGAATATTTCGGCGTCACTTTCTTGATCCGGACGCTTCCGATCTCCTTGTCCGGAGTTCCGAGGTTGATGCCTGAGGCCGGATCGACGAGCGCTTCGCCTGCGCGATACACGCCGAACGTCTGTCCGCTCTCCACCCCCGCTTCTTCGCCGGCATTGACGTAAATCTGTCCGCCTTCAGCGCGAATCACGCGCGCCTCCCACTTTGCTTCTCCGAGTTTTGTTGCGATGAATTTCACGGCGCCGTCCAGCGCTTCCCGTGACGCGCGGCCAAGCGGTGTGGTGACGAACCCCGCGGCGCCGGCTTCCATTCTTGG
Organism: Acidobacteriota bacterium; assembly: GCA_030948915.1. Classification (GTDB taxonomy): domain Bacteria; phylum Acidobacteriota; class Thermoanaerobaculia; order Gp7-AA8; family Gp7-AA8; genus Gp7-AA10. Next base: position 7,920 of record JALYZI010000091.1, on the reverse strand, counting down.
ATTCGTCATTTTGACATCGCCGCCGGTCGATGTCGCCGTGCCGTGCGATGTCGCGGACGCGACGACCTCACTCGTCAGTGCGTCGTACACACGCGTGTCGATACCGACTTGCGCGCGCAACACCGACGCGCCGACACTGAGCCCCGGGATCCTTTTGAACGAGCTGCTCGTTCCGCTCTGGCTGTACGCATACTCGGTGATCGCGCAGCGCACGAGATATTGCGCGCCGATGATCGAGCCGGTTTTCGCCGCGGTTTCCGCGTTTGCCTTGCCGCTGGCTGCCAGGTCATGTTCTGCCGCGATATCGCCCATTCCCTTGCGCTCCAGGACAATGAAGCGGCCGGTTTTCGCGAGCTCGGTCGTCAGGATTTCCGTGAGAGCCATCGCGAAATCGGCGGGAGGCGGAATCTGAATCATCGTTGTGTAGGTCCCACCGCCGCCACCCGTGGGCTGCGCCATCGTCGTGGAAGCCATGGCCATGTCCATGACCGCCACCCGTTTCTTCAAGCCGGCCGGCGTGGTAGCCAGCGCTGGCGAGGCGATCAAAATCAGGGCCGCAATCGTCTTCCGCATCGGGGAGACCTCCGCAATCAATCCTACAGTTCCCTTAGACGGTCAGGCGTTACAATGACGCCCGCACCAGACAAGCGAAATTATGGTCGTCACCTCCGACGCTGTAACCCCTCTTGCGCTCGGCGGCTCGGCGGACGAGATCGCTGTCGAGCTCAGCGATCGCTTCTGGAAGCGGCTGTGTGTCTTCGCCGCGCGCCGCTTGCGCGATCGCTTCGCGGCCGAGGATGTTGCGCAGGAGACGTTGCGGCGGGCACTCGAAGCGCTGCGCGAACACCGGGTCCAGAATCTCGAAGCGCTGCCTGGCTTCATTTTTCAGACAGCGCGAAACATCTGCCTCCATTATGGGCGGTCGGCTCGACGCGAAGAGGGGGCGCTCGTTCGATTTCGCGGCGGCATGCAGGCATCCAGCGGCGTCGAGTCCGACCCGCTGGTCGCTCTGGTTGACGAAGCGCGGCGCGACCAGGTCAGAGCGGCGCTCGAGCAAATCCCTGAGGACGATCGCGATTTGCTCCGGATGCTTTACGTCGATGGGCTCAGGAGCACCGATATTGCGCGACGTCTCGGGATCGATCCAGGGACCCTCCGAGTTCGGAAACATCGCGCCTTGAAGCGTTTGTCAGAGATTCTCGGAAACGTTTCGTCATGAACGGGAACTCATTCATCAGCGTGGACCAGACTGACTGCCGCTATTTCGATGACGATGACATCGTTCCCCAGTACATCGCTGGCAAGCTTTCCGACGCCGCTGCTGCTGAATTCGAGGAACACCTATTCGAGTGCGACCGATGCGCCGAGGAAGTCGAGCGCGCTATGGAGCTGCGGGCGGTCATGCCCAAGCCTCGGCAGCGCCGCATCTATGTGCCGCTTGCGGCGGCGGCGGTCGTCGCGGCAGTTGCGCTGAGTCTCTGGCAAGCGCGTCCGCGTGAGAATCCGCTCGGGCCGCCGCCACTGCGGGGAACAGCGGCGCGCGAAATCACGGCCTCAGGCACCCTCGCGAAGGGCGTCTTCACGGCATCGTGGAAACCAGTTCGCGACGCGCGCTCGTATCGTGTCCAGGTCTTCGATTCAATCGGCGAACCGGTGACGTGGACGGAAACGAGCAAAACGACATTCTCCGCCTCGATCGGGTCCGCACCGCGCGGCGAGCCGAGGTACTGGAAGGTTCAGGCACTTGACGATGATCGCGTCGTCATCGCGAGCTCGGAGCTTCTGAAAATCCAGACGCGATGACTCCACTCCTGGTTGTGCTCCTGGCGATTGCAACTCCTGCGGAACGCGTCGATGCGCTCCTGCAGAAGGCGACCGCGCTCCAATCGCAACAGCAGCGGCACGCAGATCTGGCGATTCCAATTCTGCAGCAGGTCGTTGCGTTGTCGACGGCATCCGGGGACACGAAGCACGAAGTGCAGGCATTGACGCAGCTCGGCCGCGCGTATTCGAGCACGCATCAGCCGGAGCGCGCCTTCGCTGCCTATCGCCGCGGACTTCTGAAGGCGCGCGCGAGCGGCGACCGCGAATCGGAGGTCGATGCGCTGGCCGGGCTCGGCGGAATGCACATCGAGCGTGGCGAGTACGTCGAAGCGCAGGCTTTCTACCGAGCCGTCCTCGACTTCGGCACGCGATACAACGATCCGATCGTTCGCGTGCGCGGACTGAATGGATTCGCGGCCATGGCCGATCGCCGCGGCCGCAGCGCCGAAGGTGCGCAATACGCGCGAATGGCACTGATGGAGCTCGACGCCGGGGTCCGACGCGGCGTGAAGTTCCCGAGCCAGGCGTTTTTCTCAGTTCCCTTCAACCTTGGCAAAGCGTTGTCCGAGCAGGGCGACTACGCGCAGGCGTACATCTACCTGGAACGCGCCCGCTCGGCGGCCGAGCGCTACGGCATGATCACCGGCGTGTGGCATGTCCTTCAGGAAACAGGGGAGATGTACCGGTCGCAGGGAGATCTCAGCACGGCCGTGCGCTATTTCCAGCGTGCGCTGGCCGAGGCGAATCGGGTCGAGTCGCACGATCCGGAAGCGATCACGTTGCGTGAGCTGGCCGCGACCGCCGAAGCCCACGGCGATTTTGGCGCGTCGCTCAATCACTATCAGGAGGCGTTGGCCATTTTCGAGAAAGCCGAGTTTCTCGGCGAAGCGCCGCAGACGTTGACGATGATGAGCCGTGTGCAATTCCGGTCGGGGGACCGCTCCGCCGCGCGCGCGTCGCTCGATCGGGCGAAGGCGGCCCTTTCGAAAATGGATCAGCCGCTCGTGACGTCGATGTACGGTGTCGAATCGGGGCACCAGAAATTCGATTCCGGCGATCTTGCCGGAGCTGAGGCCGACTACCTGTCGGCTCTCGATACGGCGCGGAAAAACAACCTCGACACCTACAGCGCCAGCGCGTTTCTCGGTCTCGCTGAGATTGCGCGCGCGCGCCGCGATGCCGCTCTTGCCCTGCAGCGCTACGCCGCGGCGGCCGATGCGATCGATGCCACCCGCTCGCGAATTCCTTCGATCGAACAGCGCACCGCATTCGTTTCTGCGACGCATCGCATTTACGAAGGTTGGGTCGACATGCTGCTCGACGCGCAGCAGCCCGAGCGCGCGTTTCTCGTCCTGGAGCGCGAACGCAGCCGCAATCTGCTCGACGCGCTCGTCTCCCAAACCATCGAACGGCCGGCCGAGGCTCGCGCGCTCAACAATCTCATTTCGTCATTGCAGATCGATCTGACTGCACCCGCCCTCACGCCCGACCGTCACAAACTTCTCCTCGGCCGGCTCGACGACGCCGAGCGCAAGCTCGATCTGTTGCAGACGTCGACGAAAGCGCAGGCGCCCTTCCACGCCGATTTCAGGTCGTTGCGCGGCACGCTGCAGAAAGACGAGGCCTGGATCGAGTTCGCCGAGCGGCCTAACCGGATCATCGCGTTCCTCGTCACGCAGGGCGGCTTGCACGTGTCGCAGCATGCCGTCGGTTCGCTGGAATCGCGCGTCGAGTTCTTCAACGATCTGCTGAACAGCGCGAACTCAGAGGAAGCCGTGCGTCCCGGCGCCGCACTGTCGCGCGATCTTCTCGGCGACGTGCTGCCGCGAGTTCCATCGGCGCGGCGGTTGATCATCGGCGTCGCGGGGGAGCTTGCGGCCCTTCCATTCGATGCGCTTCCGGATCTGCGGAATCCATCGAAACCGCTGCTGGCGAGGTACGAGATCGCTTACGCCCCTTCACTCGCGCTGCTGGCCGAGGTTCGCGATCGCCACCGCAGCGCTCCACGCTACGACCTCCTCGGCGTTGCCCCGCTCGCGAGCGGCACGATCGCAGCGGCATTGCCGGTCTATCGCTCGATGGCTCTTGCACCACTGCCGTGGAGCGGGCGCGAGGTCAGTGAGATCGCGCATCTTCTCCGCGGCCATGCCGACGAGCTCGTCGGAGCATCCGCCACCGAGCAGGCGTTCAAACATCTGAGGCTGCGCGATTACAAAGTCATCCACCTGGCGACACATGCGCTTCTCGATCCGCAGTTCCCGTCGCGTTCGGGCATCGTGTTCAGCCGCGGCTCGTCGAGCGACGACGGCTGGCTTCAAATGCGTGAGATTTATCAGCTGGATTTATCAGGACAATTAGTCGTGCTGAGCGCGTGTCAGACGGCATTCGGCGCTGTTTCGAGTGCCGAGGGCATGCACAGCCTGGCGCGAGCGTTTACGTATGCCGGCGCAAACGCGGTCGTCGGCACGCTGTGGAAAGTGCAGGACACCGCGGCAGCCGCCATCGTGCAGGACATGTACAGCGCAATCAGCCGTGGACAATCGATATCGGCCGCCCTTCGCACGGCGCAACTCCGGGCGGCCGGGCCGAAGCCGTATCGCACCGCTCGCGATTGGGCGGGCTGGGTGGCGACCGGCGACGCGTCCGCGCGGCCCGATCTGCATCCGCCGATCCTGCAAGCGGGCGCACTCGAGGTCAATGTTCTCGTAGCGATCACGGCGCTCCTCATCGGCGGGTTTCTCTTTCAACGCCGCCGCCTTCGATGACCGGGGCATTCGCCGATCATCTCGCCGCGCTTTACGCGTGCCGCGCATGCCCGAATGTTTTCGGCGAGCCTGTGACGGGCGCCGTTCCGGACTCGAAGGTCATGCTCGTCGGGCAGGCGCCCGGACCGCATGAAGTCGAGGACCGCCGTCCTTTCGCGTACACGGCCGGTCAGCGTCTGTTCAGCTGGTTCGAAGAGTTCGGCGTCGGTGAGCCCGAGTTCCGCTCGAGCATCCATATCTGCGCCGTCATCCGCTGCTTTCCGGGGCGGAATGCGAAGGGCAGCGGCGATCGCGTCCCGAATCCGGCCGAGATCGCGAATTGCGGCGCGCATCTCGATCGCGAGATTCGCATTCTGCAGCCTGAGCTCGTGATCGCGGTGGGCACGCTCGCCGCACAGCAGCTGATCGGAGAGTCGGAGCTGCGCAGCGTGGTCGGCCCGGTGCATCGAGCCGAGCGCGCCGGCGTCGCGTTCGATGTCGTCGTCCTTCCGCATCCGTCCGGCCGATCGACATGGTTGAACGATCCGAAAAATCGCGCGATGCTGCGAAAGGCGATGCAGGCGATCACTGCGCACCGGGCATGGCGCGCTACTTTCCGGCTTCGGCGAATGCGGCGCGCGTAAGGTTCTCGTGACCGGTGGTGGTCACGACGACGTCATCTTCGATCCGGATTCCGCCGAACTTGCGGAACTCATCGACCTTCGGCCAGTTGATGAACTTCGCGTGCGGGCTTTTCTCGAGGTCTGCCAGCAGCGGCTCGATGAAGTACATGCCCGGCTCGATCGTGAAGGCATGGGACGGCTCGACAGTTCGCGTCAGACGCAGATGCGGATGCCCTTGCGGCTTCGGAATGTTCGTGCCCGTGCGGTCGGCCATGAAGCCGGCCACGTCGTGCACCTGAAGACCGATGTAGTGGCCGACGCCGTGGGGAAAGAACGCGCTGCTGATGTTCTTCTCGACGATGCCGCCGGCGTCGATGTCGCGCGTGAACTTGAATTGCTCGAGCATGCGCGCGACCAGCCGGTGTGCACTCAGGTGCAGATCGGGATAGTTGATCTTCGGCTTGACCGCTGCGCAAAGCTCCTGCTGGCCGGCGTCGAAGGCCCGGATCATCTCGCCGAATTCGTCATTGCGCTGCGCGTGCGTTCGTGTGATGTCCGACGCGTATCCGTTGACGCTGGCCCCGGCGTCGATCAGAAACGAGAAACGTCGCGACTCCTCGAGGCGGCGCCGCTCATGCTGGATGTAGTGGAGCACTGCGGCGTTCTCATTCATCCCGATGATGTTCGCGTACGGCAATTCCTCTTCGGTCGAATTCGCGGCCCGCAGATACTCGAGATGGATCTCGTACTCCGACGCGCCCGATCGAAATGCGCGCTCGGCGGCGCGATGCGCGCGCGCTCCGATCTGATTTGCGCGGCGCATGCATTCGATCTCGTATTCCGTTTTCCAGGCGCGATCGAAATGCAATTGATTGAGAAGCGATTCCGGATTCAGCTCGCCGGCGTAATCGCCGTTCGATTCGCCGATGAACGCCAGGCGGCCGTTGCGCGGAAAGTGCTGCTTCGCTTCGGACGGAGTGCCGACGATCTTGATGTCGAACTGATCGACCCAGTAGCCGGACGGCGTCTCGGCGGGCTTGTACCAGTAGTCGACCGGCTGGAAGTAGATGAGGCGCGGCTTCTGACCCGGTGTGTAGATGACGTAGCAGTGGGGGTTGTCGGTGACCGGAACCCAGGCCTTGAAATGCGGGTTGGGTTTGAACGGATAGAACATGTCGTCGAGGAACGCCACGCGAATCGCGCCGGAGAAGATGATCGCGTGATCGAATCCGGTGTCGCCGAGCGCCCGATCGTGCCGCTGCCTCAGCGTCTGGACATGCGTGGGATACAAATCGGCAAGCCGGTCACCCATGGAGCGACATTATGGGCCTGACCCCAAAAAAGAAGCGCGCCGACCCCTTTTGGGATTATCGGCGCGCCTCGTGTCGCTAGCGTGCGAGCTGTGGTATTGCGCGAGTCATGCCAACCAGGAGCCCATGAACTTGAGCAGCTGGTCGATCGACAGCATCCGCTCTTCGCCGTCCGCCGTCCGGAAGATCGAGTGATACCAGCCTTTGACCTTCACCGGCGTGAGGATCTCATCCCCGATTTTCAGGCGGCTCCCGCTGCCTAACTTGAGGAAAACACGCTCGTACTCCGAGCGCTTGAGCGGACTCGGATCGGACGCCCACGGCGGCGCGAGCTTCTCCTCGAGCTCATCGCGTCGCCTCTGGCGGACATTCTGCGTTCGCGTGGCGTCACCATCCATCAGCGTCGCGAAGTTGTTCAACTCCGGCAGCGTCGACCCCCATCGAATGGTCCTTCCGACGTCGTCGTACTCCTCCGGGCGATCGGGAAGGTCGACCAGAGTCGGCGTCTCCCCGCGCAGCATGGAAAACAGCAGGCGGTAGCTGAATGGATCGGAGTAGCGCTGGATCGATTCCCGGAATCGCATGGCGATGGAATGCGCGATCTCGCGGAGTGACGCCGTCGTTCCGGCAGTCGTCTTCCAGACCCTGGCATCGATGCCGGCCGTGAACGGACTCTGTGGAAAATGAAAATCTTTCATTAACCAGCCCTTCCGCGCCACGTGCTTGCCGGGGGAAACGCCGGCGATCAGAACGATCCCGCGTTTCTGCAGCTCCTCGAGCCGGTAACTGGGCCAGCCGATGACATCGCGAACGATCCCGACGGACAGAGCCGAGGTGGCCGCCATCAGACCGGGATCGGGAGTGAAGTCGAGCGTGATCTCGATGCGGTCGCGGCGCGGACGCACGCCGATCCCGGTCGACTTCCGATTCGCGCTCGTCACGATCAGCGGCGCAGGCAGCAGATGCGCCAGCAGCAGCGCGAGCTTCTGGATCGTGCGCCGGCTGCCGCGCTCTTCGCGCGCGAGCTCGAACGAAATGTTGAAGTGACAACTGAAGGCCTGAAGGCGGACGCGATGTCCGCTGCGCTTTTCCCACGCATCGAGCTGATCCCGTACAAAGCCGATCTGCTCCCACAGACTGCGGACGACTCGCGCTGTGCATTGCGGTGCGATTTCAATCACCGGCGTGACGACTTCCAGGACGCCGCCGTCGAAATAGAGCGCGCCGCCGGTCGGCAACTGCATCGATTTGTTCGTGCGTTTGAGAAGCGGGCGGTCGATGAAGCCCACCGGCGTCTTCTACACTTTCTCCGGCGCCGTCTCGACATCGTCGATGAAGACCGTGAATTCGGCCTCCACGCCGATGACCGGCATTTCGAGCTCCGTTGTGTATGGAAATCGTTCGTCGTAAGTTGGCATG
>JALYZI010000083.1 GCA_030948915.1 Acidobacteriota bacterium | reverse complement strand
CTGACGCCTGACGCCTGACGCCCGACGCCTTCGTTTAACATCTCGCGGATGATTCGACGCACGTTCGCCTTCCTCCTGCTCTTCGTCTGCTCCAGTGCGTTCGCGACCGACGCCGCGCAACTGCAGCTCGCGATCAAAAAGCTGACCGTCGTCGGCAGCGCGATGTATGTCGCGGCGCATCCCGATGACGACAATGCCGCGCTGATCGCCTACCTCGCGAACGATCGGCTGCTGCGCACGGCCTATCTGTCGATGACGCGCGGCGACGGGGGACAAAACCTCATCGGCGACGAAAAAGGCGAGCTCCTCGGCCTCCTCCGCACGCAGGAGCTGCTCGCATCGCGCCGCGTCGACGGCGGCGAACAGTTCTTCACGCGCGCAATCGACTTCGGCTATTCCAAAGGTCCGCCCGAGACGCTGCAGATCTGGGGACACGACACGATACTAGCCGACGTCGTCTGGAACATTCGCCGCTTTCAGCCCGACGTGATCATCACCCGTTTTCCAACCACTGGCGAAGGCGGACACGGACATCACACTGCATCGGCGATTCTGGCGGGCGAGGCGTTCGCGCAGGCGGGCGATCCGTCGAAGTTTCCGGAGCAGCTGCGCTACGTCAGTCAGTGGCAGCCAAGACGACTCTTCTTCAACAAATTCTCGTTCCGGCCGCTGGCTGCCGACGATCCTTCCATCGCCAAATCGCTCCATCTCGACCTCGGCGCCTACAACCCCCTGTTAGGCCGCTCGTATGGCGAGATTGCAGGCATCAGCCGCACGATGAACAAGAGTCAGGGCACAGGCGGCGCCGAGCGGAAGGGATCGATCCTCAATTACTTCGATCTGCTGGCAGGCGATGCGGCGCAGACCGACATCCTCGAAGGCATTGACACCAGCTGGTCGCGGTTCGCCGGCGGCGATGCCGTCGGAAAGATTTTGCAACAGGCTGCCGATGCGTTCGATCCGAAGAATCCGCAGAAAAGCATTCCGCTGCTTCTGCAGGCGTACGACGGACTCGATCGGTTAGGCGCAACGCCGGCATGGAATCCACTTGTCAACCCATGGATCGCAACCAAGCGCCGCGATCTGCTGGACGTCATTCGCGCGTGTGCCGGAATGACGATCGACGTCTCGGCCGCCGATTCGTCGGTGATCGCCGGCGGCGAGATTCCGATCAGCGTGACGGTCGTCAATCGATCCGATTATCCGTTCTCGCTGTCGATGATCGCCTCGCGCTACGCGAATCCGGGTAAGGGCGTCGGCAAGCCGCTCAAGAACAACGAGCCGATCAAGACCGATCTGTCGTTCAAAGTACCGGACGACATGCCGGTCTCGCAGCCCTACTGGCTGCAGAAAGCGCCGGGCAAAGGCGCGTACACCGTCGATAGCCAGGAGCTGATCGGTCTCGCCGAGAATCCACCTGCGATTCCGATCGTCGTCACGCTCGACGACAACCAAATGCACACGATTATCTTCACCGTCCCGGCAATCTATCGATGGGTCGATCCGATACGCGGCGAGCAGACGCGCCCGGTCGACGTCGTTCCGGAAGTCACCGCGAACCTCGAGCCGAAGTTCGTCGTCTTTCCCGATACGCAGCCGAAAACGGTGACGGTTGCGCTGCAGAATTTCACCGGGCCCACCACTGCCAATGTCCACCTCGAAGGTCCCCTGGGATGGAGGATCGATCCGCGCAGCGCGCCGGTCACCTTCGAAAAGAAAGGCGACGAAGCGCGCGTGACGTTCCGCGTGACGCCGGCGGCCGCCGAAGAAAGCGGAGCGTTGTTCGCAGAAGTCGCAATGCCGAACGGCCGGAAGGTGTCGAAGTCGATCACGACGATCGATTACCCGCACATCACCCCGCAGCGCGTTTTCCGCGACTCGGCATCGAGAACGGTGCGCGTCAATGTGAAGAAACGCGGATCGCGAATCGGCTACATCATGGGATCGGGTGACGAGGTGGCCGACGCGCTGCGGCAGATCGGATACGAGGTCACGCTGCTGTCGGACTCCGATCTCGACAGCGCTGACTTCTCGAAATACGACGCGATCGTCACCGGCGTCCGCGCCTACAACGTTCGCAAGAGACTCAAAGGCGCGCAGCCGAAGCTGCTCGATTACGTGAAGAACGGCGGCACGCTGGTCGTGCAGTACAACACGCTGCAGGACCTCGTCCTCGAGAGCCCGGGGCCGTATCCCTTCAAGGTCTCGAACGATCGCGTCACGGTCGAAGAGGCCCCGGTTCGCTTCGTCAAACCCGATCATCCGCTGCTGAACACGCCTAACAAGATCACGGCGGCCGATTTCGAAGGATGGGTGCAGGAGCGCGGACTCAATTTCACGCGCGACTGGGATCCGCGCTACGAGACGCCGCTGGCGTCGAACGATCCGGGCGAGCCGGAAAAACTGGGCGGCGAGCTGTATGCGCGTTATGGCAAGGGCGTCTACATCTACAGCGCGTATGACTGGTTCCGCGAGCTGCCGGCGGGCGTGCCGGGGGCCTACAAGCTGTTTGCCAATCTCGTTTCAGCGAAGTAAGAACTGAATGAAGAATTTCGAATTTCGAATGAAGAATTCAGAATTCTTCATTCTTCATTCTTCATTCGAAATTCATGATCCGCTGGCGCAGGCTGTACACCCTCGTTCTCGCTGAACTTGCGATCACGATCGCTATTTTCTACGCCTTCACGAAAGCCTTCCAGTGAGGCCGATCGACTGGATCGTCCTGATCGCGACGCTCCTGATCATCGTCGCGTATGGCATGTGGAAAGGGCGGCGCCAACGGCAGCTCGCAGAGTACCTGCTCGCCGATCGCAAGCTGCGCTGGCCGACCATCGGCCTGTCCATCATGGCGACGCAGGCGAGCGCGATCACATTCCTGTCGACACCGGGGCAGGCGTACGTCGACGGCATGCGTTTCGTGCAGTTCTACCTCGGCCTTCCCATCGCGATGGTGATTCTCTCCATCACCGCTGTTCCGATTTTTCACCGATTGAAGGTCTTCACCGCATACGAATATCTCGAGACGCGCTTCGGAGTCGGCACACGTACGCTGACCGCGATTCTCTTTCTCATTCAGCGCGGACTCTCGAACGGCATCACGATCTACGCCCCGGCCGTCATCGTCTCCGTCATCCTCGGATGGAACATTCACGCGACCAACATCATCATCGGGCTGCTGGTCATCATCTACACGACGTCGGGCGGGACGAAGGCCGTCAGCTGGACGCACGTCCATCAAATGCTGATCGCGCTGGGCGGGATGGCAGTGGCGCTGATCATCGCGATCCACGCTCTGCCGGTCAGCTTCCTCGATGCCGTTCGTGTTGCCGGACGCATGGGGCGCCTCAACACGATCGATTTCGCATTCAATCTGACGACGCCGTACAACTTCTGGTCGGGAATGATCGGCGGACTGATGGTCGCGCTTTCGTATTTCGGGACCGATCAGTCCCAGGTGCAACGCTATCTCACCGGGGCGTCGGTCACCGAGAGCCGTCTCGGACTCCTGATCAACGGCATGGTCAAGGTGCCGATGCAGTTCTTCATTCTGTTCGTTGGCGCGATGGTGTTTGTCTTCTATCAATTCGTCGCGCCGCCGCTCTTCTTCAACACGGTGGAGAGCGGGCGCCTCGCCGGTACTCCCGAGTTCGCACGGCTCGAGGAGGCCCATCGCAACAACTTCCTCGCGAAGCGCTCGGCAGTGCTGCAGCTCGTGCAGAATCACGATCCGGCATCGATCGCGCGAGTCCGCGCGCTGCAAGGTGAAGAAGACTCGACGCGCCGCGCTGCCGTCGAGCTGATTCGCAAGAAACATCCCGGCGCCGACGCAAATGACACGAACTACGTCTTCCTGACTTTCGTCACGCAGTTTCTGCCGGCGGGCGTGGTCGGCCTCGTGCTGGCGGCGATTTTCTGCGCGGCGATGTCGTCGACCGCCGCGGGACTCAACTCCCTTGCGTCGACAACCGCTGTCGATGTCGTCAAGCGGCTGATGTGGCGTGATGCGACCGACCATCAATACGTCGTGGCGTCGAAGTGGCTGACGATTTTCTGGGGCGTGTTTGCAATCGCCTTCGCCGAATTCGCGGGACGGCTCGGATCGCTGATCGAAGCGGTCAACAAACTCGGATCGCTGTTCTACGGCACGATCCTCGGCATCTTCCTGCTCGCGTTCTACACGAAAGAGATCAGCGGAACTGCGGCGTCGCTCGGCGCGATCATCGGCGAAGCGGTGGTGCTGTGGTGCGCCGCGTTTACGAATCTCGCGTGGCTGTGGTGGAACGTGATCGGGTGTGTGGTGGGTGTGGCGGCGGCGCTGGTGATCGAAAAAATGCTGCCGGCGCGGCAGCCCGCGCCGGCGGCTGAAACACTACCGTGAGGACGCCGGGCCCTGCCAGCTCGCGATGGAGTGCTGGATCTCGCCGACTTCGTCTTTGTCTTTTTCGCCGGCTTTGGAAATTGCCTTCTGCGCAGTCACGATCGCACCGGCGCGATCGCCGGCCATGGCCTGTGCGCGCGCTTTCTCGAACAGGTTGCGAATGTTTTCATTGGCCTTGATCGACTGATCGAGCCAGCGGTTGGCTTCATCGAGATCGACGCTGTTCTCGATCGCGAACGTGGCGGCACGCAAGGGAGTCTGCCAGTCATCCGGCTTCGCCGCGGCAACCGCCGCGCGTGCGTCGGCCAGCGCTTTCTGCGTGCTGTTCGTGCCGACGGTAAACGGAACCGACAGATTTTCCCAGTGGATCGCGACCGTCGCCTGATCGGGCGTGACCTGCGGCACCTCGTACGTCAGCAGCTCCGAGAACGACGCTGTCTGCGGTTTGGCTTTCACGCGCAGCGCATCTTTGGCCGGATCGTAATTGAACGAGCCCCACTGATTCGCGGTGTTGTTGAACACGATCGTCCATTCGTCTTTGCCGGGAATGGTGTGCAGGCTGTACGTTCCCTTCGGCAACGGCTGACCGTTGATGGTGACGTCATCACTGAATGCGATGGTGGTCGCTTCATTCGCGCCGCTGCGCCAGACTTTGTCATACGGCACGAGCGCGCCCCAGATCTGGCGGCCCTTCACTCCGGGACGGCTGTAGGTGATCGTGATGTCGGTGAATCCGACGGTCTGCGTCATCACCTGCTTCTGACTTGCGCGCGGCGTGCGCAACTGCGGCGCCGGCGTTTGCTGAGCAGCGAGCGGAAGTGCGGCCGTCAGCGCGAGCGCAAAGATTGTTCTTCGCATGCAATCTCCTTTCGATTTTGCGGCGCGATCGTAGCAGAAGTCACGACTTCCACACCCGCCCTCCGCATCTCCTCGAAAGCCGCCACCGAATCGCCAGGCTGAAGGTTCACTCCCCTGCACGCGTCCTCAATCACGAAAACGTTGTAGCCGAGGCCTCGAGCGTCGAGGGCGGTGAACTTGACGCAGTAATCGGTCGCCAGGCCGGCGATGTAGACGTCCGTCACGCCGTTCGATTTCAGGAATTCCGCGAGCCCTGTGCCGCGGCGATGGCCGTTATCGAACAAACCGCTGTAGCTGTCGATGTCAGGATCGACACCTTTGTGAAAAACCTCCGCGATGCGCCGCCGATCGAGCTGCGCGTGAAATTCGGCACCCGTCGAGCCCTGGACGCAGTGATCGGGCCACAGCACCTGCTCGATCTCGTTCAGATCGATGACGTCGCCGGGCTTTCTGCCTGGATGTTGCGACGCAAAGCTGCCATGACCCCGAGGATGCCAGTCCTGGGTGGCAACGATGCAACCGAATGCGTCCTGGAGTCGATTGACGACCGGAACAATCCGATCGCCCTCCGCAACCGGCAGGGCACCGCCGGGCATGAAATCATTCTGAACGTCGACCAGGATCAGCGCACGCTTCATGCAAAAGGCAGAACGCATGACGACGATTGTCTTATTCGGCGGCCCCTCTGACGAGCGTCACGTGTCGGTCGCCTCAGCGCAGAACGTAGTGCGGACGCTCGGCAATCCGCTGGCCTGGTTCTGGGCGCCGGACGGTCCGGTGCACGACGTGGCAGCCGATGACCTGTTGTCGCATCAGCGTCCCTTCGAGATCGATTTCCTGCCGAGGCGTCCGGCACTCTGGCCGAATCTCGAACAAGCGCTCGACACGCTGCCGGTCGAGGACCCCGTCTTCGTTCTCGCCGTGCACGGCGGTCCAGGTGAAGACGGCACAGTTCAGAAAATGATGGAGCAGCACGGCATCGCATTCACGGGATCGGGATCGGCCGCCAGCGCTGCGGCATTCGACAAGGGACGTGCGAAGGAGATGCTCAAGGGGCGAGTGCGCATGGCGGAGTCGCGCACGGTATCGGATCCGAAAAAACTGCAAGCGACAGTCCGCGACATGCTTTCGCGTTACGAGCGCGTCGTCGCTAAGCCGCTCGCGGGAGGATCGAGCCGCGGACTGTTCTTCATCGACAAGGGCGAAGATTTCACGACCGAGGTCGATATTCCGTACATTGTCGAGGAATTCCTCACCGGACGAGAATTGACCGTCGGCGTCATCGATCGGAATGGCACGCCGTTCGCGCTGCCGGTTCTCGAGGTCGAAGTCGATACCGGCCGATCCTTCGATTACGCCGGCAAGTATCTCGGCTCGGGAACGCGCGAAATCTGTCCGGCGAAGATTCCCGATCGCATGCGGGACGCGGCGCAGAAGGTCGCGAACACGGCGCACACGACACTCGGATGCGAGGGTTATTCGCGAACGGATGTAGTCGCGACCGATGATGAGATGTACTTCCTCGAGCTCAACACGCTTCCGGGACTGACGACCAGCTCGCTCGTTCCGAAAGAGCTGCAAACTGCCGGGATCGATTTTCGTGAATTCCTCGAATCGCAGATTGAACTTGCCCGAGTGAGGGCAAATGTTCTATCGAATCCTCGTTGACGCCA
>JALYZI010000057.1 GCA_030948915.1 Acidobacteriota bacterium | reverse complement strand
AGCAACGTCTGCTCGTCACGCGCGACGTCGAGCTTTGCCAGCTCGTACTGCGCCTGCTCGTTTTCGAGATCGAGGTCGGTGATGTTCTGCGCGTCGTGCTGTCGCTGCGCAAGCTCGGCGGACGCCTTTGCGGCTTCGAGATTCAAGCGGCTCAGCGCTACACGTTGCGACGCCGCGAGGAGATCGGAGTGGTGCGCCCGGACATCCGCCGCGAAGCGCACTACTTCGGACGTGACATGCAGCTTCGCGGCATCGAATGCCGCGCGCCCGAGCGCACGGCGTCGCGGCAGTTGAATCAGATCGACGAGCGTTTGTGCGAGTCGCAGTTCGAACGGCCGGAAGGGGTCTGCCGGGAAGCGAATCTCGGCCTCGAAGAGCGGATTCCGAACGACGCTCGCCTGCAGCAGATCGGCGCGCGCGATGCCGAGTTCCGCAAGCGTAGCCTGCAAACGCGGGTTGTTCGTCATTGCGACGGCGACCGCCTTGTCCGCAGTCAACTCGCCGCGCAGTAGCGCGCGGATGCGAGGGTCGTCGACCGTCGCCGGTTCGGTCTTCCATTCGACGGTCTGGCCGGTCCGGTCAGAGACGCCTTGCCGGATGTCGCTCATGCCACCGTCGCGCGGAACCGACGCGCACGCCGACGCGAGGACGCCGACTACGAGGAGAGGAATTCGTCTCATGACGCCCCCTCGCCGTGGTGGTCATGTTTGGACGGCGGCTGCGGCGGAGGCGGAGATTTCGGCGTCGCATCCATCGAATGGCTCATCCCTGATGCGCCCTTCGCCGCCTCCTGGATCGCTGTCGATGCCGGAGCATCGAACTCGTCAGCGCGTAGCGTTGCCGCCGGTTGGGTCTGCGCGATCGCCGCGTTCGACGTCGGCGGTGCAATCACGATGGGCGCTGCCGTCGCCGTGCCGTGCTGCATGCCCGGCATCTTCGAGTGATCCATGCCGGCCATCGCGGAGTGATCCATCCCGGCCATGTTGTGCGCAGCGGCACCGGACGCCCCGTGCTGCATGCCCGGCATCTTCGAGTGATCCATGCCGGCCATGCCCGAGTGATTCATCCCGGCCATGTCGTGCGCAGCGGCACCGGATGCTCCGCGTTGCATGCCCGGCATCTTCGAGTGGTCCATGCCGGCCATCGCGCCGTGATCCATCCCGGGCATGGCCGCGTGATCGGTCGCGGTCGGCTCAGCACCTGCTTCAGCGGAATGCCCGCCGTGCTCACCGGCCTCGATCGGGATACCCTTCTTCTTTGCTTCGTCGTACGCGGCCGCGCTCTTTGACGCCATCGTTTGTTTGCCGCCGCACGCGCCGACGGCGATTGCCGCGATGACTGCGGCGCCCCACGCGAGCGTGCGAAAGTAGTGCTTCATGTTGTGAGTCTCCGTTTCATTTGAACGCCTCGACGCCGCGCAAGGACGCGCGGGCAGGGGCGATCACTTCGATGGAAAAAAGTGTGCGGAGGGCGCGACAGCGGCTACGCAGCGAGCAATGAATGCCCGAACGAATGCGGCTTGCGCGAAGGCAGGATTAAATCAGGAGCGTGCGGACGAGGAGATGC
Organism: Acidobacteriota bacterium; assembly: GCA_030948915.1. Lineage (GTDB taxonomy): Bacteria > Acidobacteriota > Thermoanaerobaculia > Gp7-AA8 > Gp7-AA8 > Gp7-AA10. Next base: position 5,616 of record JALYZI010000057.1, on the reverse strand, counting down.
AGGCCAACATCCTGATCGCAGCGAAGCGCGCCGAGTGAGATGAAGCTGCGATATGCGCTCGTTTCGATCGAAGTGCCCGCCCGACGAACTGACGACAGTGCGGCTGGCTGGAAGGACCGCGGAAGCTCGGTCGCGATGCGCTTCACCGGCTCCTGTTTCGCGCGCGCCGGCAGAGGCGGTTGCGCGGCGTCGTGATGATCGGCGTGCTCGCCGCTGATGAACTCCGTTGCCAGATGGCACAGCGGCATCGCCTTGTGGATGTAGGCGTGGAACGGCAGGACACAACAACCGAAGATGAACACCACGGCCGCAAGGAGCGGAACAGTCGCTCCGAAGACCCATGCCGCGGCAATTGCGGTGCGTCTCATCGTCGTTCGGTGGTGGTGCAATTCACAGTCCTCTAACTCAAATGCGATGTCGAGCGTTCCCTCAGAACCGAACGCGGCAGACGTGAACCCGTTTCGTCACCCGGTCCATGTTACATAGACATCCTGTCCCATTACGGCAGCGCGGGCAAACCTCGCGCAGGGCGGAGGTCGGTATCGCGATGGGCACCGGCACGGACGAGGCGTTCACTGACTCGTCGGGGATCAGTGTACGTTACGGCGCCCGTGCGGCGGTCGAGGCGCGGCGACGCGCTGGCCTGCTCGCTCCGAGCCGACATCCTTGCCGATCCCCGGGAGGTTCCTCACTGCGCTCGTTCCAGAACACCTCGCTATACTGCCCGTTCCGATCGGGGCGTGGAGGAATTACATGCTGCATACGTATGGCGTTGAGCCGCAAGACGAACTTCTGAATACTCTCAAGGGCGTCATTGACGCCGTAGTCGCGCCGAAAAGCGCAGCCATCGATCGCGAGGGACGTTTTCCTACCGAAAGTGTTGAAGGTCTCGCCAAGGCAGGTCTTCTTGGCTTGTGTGTCGATGGTGCGCATGGTGGCCGCGGTCAGTCGCCCCGCATGTTCGCCGCGGTCACAGAGGAGTTGGCGATGGCGGACTCGTCCACCGCGATGATCTACGTCATGCACGTAACTGCCGCGCAGGCGATCGCCGCGTCGAACGTTCTCGAGTCGCGCGATGACGTCCTCCGTGACATCGCAGGCGGCCGCCACCTGACGACCCTTGCGTTTTCTGAAACGGGATCGCGTTCGCAGTTCTGGGCACCGGTTTCCAAAATGGACGAGAAGGGCGATGGATACGAGACGTCGGCAACAAAGTCATGGGTGACCGCGGCTAATCATGCGGACTCGTACGTGTCGAGTGCGCAGATGCCTGGCGCTGCCTCGCCGCTGGAGTCCACGATCTACCTCGTTCGAAGAAAAGCCTCCGGCGTCCGAGTCACATCCGGATTCGATGGCCTGGGTTTGCGAGGCAATGACTCCGCGCCGGTCTCTCTCGAGCATGTGAAGGTGCGTAAGGGAGATCTCATTTCAAAATCGGGCGAAGGAGCGAACACAATGCTCCAGGTGGTGCTGCCGTGGTTTTCCATTGGGACGGCGGCGATGGCGAATGGCATCTCCCGTGCTGCAGTGTCGCGGACGGCGGAACATCTGGCCGGCACGAGCTTTCAGCACGACGGAACGAAATTGCGAGATCTACCAGTGCTACGCGCACGCATCGCCGACATGAGCGTGCGCACTGAACAGTCGAGGGCGCTTCTCGGCCTGACGTTGACACACATGGAGAAGGCTACCGACGTCGCGCCGCTGTATGTCCTCCAGTCGCGGCTGGCCGCGCTCGAGAGTGTCCTCGCCGTCACTGACCTGGCGATGAAAGCATGTGGCGGCGCCGCGTTTTCGAAGCAGCTGGGAGTCGAGCGCCTCTTCCGTGACGCGCGCGCCGGGTGGGTAATGGCGCCCACCGCCGATCATCTCCGGGAATTCATCGGCCGCGTCTTGACCGGCCTGCCACTCTTCTAAAAGGACCCATCTATCTATGGATAAGACAATTCTGCTTGGCGCCGTCGCATACGATCCGAAAGTCGTCACCATCTGGGAGGGCATCCGCGATTATTTTCAGGAACAGGGTGTTCCGTTCGATTTCGCGCTTTTCTCGAACTACGAACGCCAGGTCGAGGAATTGCTCGCCGGGCACATCGACATTGCGTGGAACACGCCGCTCGCCCATGTCCGCGTGAAGCAGCGCACGAACGGCCGCAGCGTCTCGCTGGGTATGCGTGACTCCGACCGCGACTTTCACGCGAAAATCATCGTGCGCCGCGACGCCGGGATCGAGAAGCTCGCCGATCTGCATGGGAAACGCCTCGCCGTCGGCAGCCGCGATTCGACGCAGGCGCGCATTCTTCCGCTCTACTTTCTCCAGCAGGAAGGTGTCGACGTCGCTCAGGTCAAGGTCACCTCGTTCGACTCCGACCTCGGCAAGCATGGAGACACCGGCAACAGCGAGCTCGATGTTTTGAAGGCATTGCGTGAAGGCAAGGCGGACGCCGGTACGATAGGCGATCTGGTATGGGTGAACGAGCAGGCGTCAGGACACATCGACCCGACGCAGATCGGCGTGCTCTACACAACGCCCGGCTTCGACCACTGCATGTTCGACGCGCTTCCGAGCCTGGGCGCGACCACACGGGATCAATTCCAGCGCGCGTTGTTCTCGATGAAATGGGACAACCCGGCGCACCGCCGGCTTCTGGAGCTGGAAGGCTTGCGAGAGTGGTTACCGCCGCGCGAAGAGGGTTATCGAAGTCTGGAGCGCGCACTGGCGAGTGAGGTCGTCCTTCGCTGATGTGCGCCACACTGGCCGTTATCGCCGTCGATGGAGGCGATCTGTCGCTGGGCGGTGGGCTGCTGGCCCTCGTCAGGCCGGCCTTGACGCTGCTCGACGAAGGAGGCGTGCTCGCGCTTCTGTCCCGTAATCGCGACGTCGATCACGACCTTGCCTCCTGGTGCCGCGCCGAGCGTCACGAATACCTCGGCGCCGAAGACCTGGGCAACGAGCACCGGCACTTGATCGGGCGCGGCAGCGTCTCGCGGCGCGGAGACGAGATTCCGCAGCGCACGCCGTTGCGCCCGCAAGAGCGGCTGACGACATCGATGTTTCTCGAGTCGTTGCCAATGCCTGAAAGAGCGGATCCCGCCACCGGCTTCGCACCGCGCGGAGTCTCCGTGGAAGCAGGCGGCCCCGTATATCCATTCGACCTCGTCGAACGCGATCTCGTCGCGTCACCGGATGTAGCAACGCTCTACGATCAGGCAGTAGCGGGACAGTGGGATGCATCGCGCGATATTCCGTGGACGCGCGTCGGGACGCATCCGCCGGAGATGAATGCCGCGATACGGCAGATCATGACGTTCCTCGCAGAGAACGAGCTGTCGGCTTTGTATCTCCCGTCAAAATTCATTTCGCGCATTCACCCCGCGTACGTCGAGGTCGCGATGTTCCTCGCGACGCAACTCCAGGATGAAGCGCGACACATCGATGTCTTTCTCAAACGCGCGCGACTGGCTGCCGGTATCGCGGTCTCGTCGGTAGCAACATCGCAATCGCTTCTCTCGCTGCTGCTGTTGCAGGATTTCACCGAGTCGGCGTTTCTTTTGTCGGTCCTCGGTGAAGGAACTTTTCTCGACCTGCTGAGTTTCATCGAGCGGTACGCCCCCGACGAGGCGACCGCTGAGCTGGTCCGCCGCGCGCGCAACGACGAGTCGCGTCATGTACATTTCGGTCTCGCGCACGTACGTCATGCATTGGCGCATGACCCATCTTTGTATCGCAGGCTCGAAGCGGCTGTCCGTCGCCGCGCAACGACGCTGGCCGGTATCGGAAGCGTGCCGGCACCGGTGCAGGACGCGCTGACGATGCTCGCTGCCGGAGGGACCGAACCGCGAAGAATCGCGCGCGGTCATGAAGCCTTTCGCGAGCTTCTGGAGACGATGCACCAGAGTCGCATCAAACGCCTGCTCCACGCCGGCTTTGACCCTGAGCAGGCGGAGACGATCTCGACGCTGCACACGGCAAACTTCATGTAGCAAAAACGAACGAGCCGCCATTCGGCGGCCCGTTGTTTCTCGCTGCGGTTGAGCGGACGTTAGAAGCCGAAGCCGACCATCTCCGCTTTGAAGTGGTCGCGCTCTGCCCACGAACCGTTGACCGTGATGCGGTCGCCCGTGCGAAGGTTCCAGACGTTGACCGAACGGCGCGTGTCCATGTCGCGGACGTCGATCTTCACCGGCTGACCCGTCGCATTGTCGCGCACCGTGAAGTAATTGAGATCGCGATTCGTGCTCTCGACGGTTCCGATGATGACGTTCGGGGAGCTGTAGCCACTCGTCATCGGCGCGTAGTTGCCGAAGTTGACGAAGTCGGCGCGGAAGTTTCCGCGCTTGTTGTTGGCCCAATTGCCATTCACGGTCACCGAATCGCCGTTGCGCAGCTGCCATACATTCACCGAGCGGCGCGTGTCCATCTTGCGAACATCGACCTTGACGTCCTGTCCGGTCGCCTCGTCGCGCACCGTGATGTAGTTCAGCTTGCGGTTGACGTCCACGACCGTTCCCGTGAGGCCGTTCGCGATGCGGTTGAGAGCCCGCGGTGTCGGCGCCATGACGCGATCGGCGCGGAACGTTTCGTTGTTCGTCCACGCTCCGGTTGCACTCACGCGGTCACCCGCGCGAAGGTTCCACACATCGATCGAGTTGCGTCCATTCATGTTCCGCGTGTCGATCTTGAAGCTCCTCCCAGTTACGTCGTCACGAACTGTGACGTAGTTGAGGTCGCGGTTGACGTTGACGACCGTTCCGGTGAGCGCAGTGGCGTCATCGTAAGCAGCCGCAACACCGGCCAGACTCAGCAGCATTGCCGCCATGAGGCCGACGAGCGCGGCCTGAGATATTTTTCGTTGCATCTTTTTCTCCTTTTTTGGGTTGCACAAAGGAGATCAAGATCGCAAGGCTGCTGCCACATCGCGCTTTCAGCAGGCTGTGCATTGACCCGTGGGCGATCCGACGCCTGCGGTTCCCACATAAACTACTGTCGTGATATCCGTAAAGCGTCGCGCGATCACCGCAACCGACGTCCTCGTCGCCGTTACCGTAGCGGTGCTCTACATCGCCTGCGCGAAGCTCGGGCTCGCGCTGGCGGTCCGCGCGGCACAGGTCTCGGCTGTCTGGCCGCCGACCGGCTTTGCGCTTGCCGCCATCGTGATTCTCGGGCGGCGCGCCATCCCCGGGATTTTCCTCGGCGCCCTGGCAGCGAATGCAAGTGCCAGCGAGCCGTTATGGGTGGCGGCTGGGATCGCCGCCGGCAACACGCTCGAGGCGATGGCAGGCGCAGCGCTTCTCTCGCGCTTCCGCTTCGATGCGGCGCTCACGCGCGTCCGCGACGTCATGGCCCTGCTGGCCGCGGTTGCGCTATCGCCACTCGTCAGTGCAACGATCGGCGTCGCATTCCTCATCGCGGGCGGTGTGCATGCGTTGAGCGATGCTCCCGGCCTCTGGCCGGTGTGGTGGCTTGGCGACGCGCTTGGCGGGTTGATCATCGCGCCGCTTCTTCTTGTTTGGTCGACCCGCGATCGGTTCTGGAACGCGCGATCGGGCGAACCGGCGCTGATGATCGGGGGAATCCTTATCGCATCGGGGATTGTCTTCACGCTTCCACCGAAC
>JALYZI010000055.1 GCA_030948915.1 Acidobacteriota bacterium | reverse complement strand
ATCTCGATGTTCGCAACTACATTCGCAAGCGCCTTCGTCACGGCCGTCGCATCGCGCGTGGCGACCGCGACGTTCACGTTGCGAATCGTCTCCAGCCGCCGGCGAACGCTTCCGCTGACCTCGGCGTTTTCGACAGCGTCGATGTCGGCAAGCCGCTCGCGGATCTGCTCGCCGATCTCGAGTCCGACCGGCAGCAGGAAGTTGGATTCGCGTTTGCGCGCATAGGCGATGCCCTCGAGAATCTTCTGCTCGGTCTTTTCGCCGAAACCGCGCAGCGTTCTGAGTCGTCCGGCTTTGCACGCCGCTTCGAGCTCGTCGAGATTGCCGATGCCGAGTTTGTCGTGCAGGATGCCGACCTTTTTCAAGCCGAGCCGCGGAACGCGCAGGAGCTCGAAGATGCCGGGCGGATACTGCTGGCGAAGCTCCTCCAGATATCGCGACTTGCCGGTCTGGAGGACTTCTTCCACGACCGCGGCCGTCGTTTTCCCGATGCCCGGTGTCTTCTGGAGATCGCTGGAAGCCAGCATCTCCGCCGGATCGCGGTCCAGCGCCGAAATGGCGCGTGACGCTTTCTCGAAGGCCAGCGATTTGAATCGATTCGCTTCACTCAGCTCGACGTATTTCGCAATCTCGTCGAGCACTCGGGCGACTTCCCATTTGTTCATGCCGCTATCATCCTGACATGCAATCGCGCGACCGGCTGATCGTGGCACTCGACCGCTCGTCGCGCGACGACATTCTCGCCCTGGTCGATGCGCTGCGCGGCGTGGCCGGCGCATTCAAGATCGGCCTTCAGGCATTTATTGCAAACGGTCCGGCGCTCGTTCGAGAAGTCGTGGCCGGCGGCGAGCGAGTCTTTCTCGATCTCAAGATCCACGACATTCCGAACACGGCCAGCCACGCCGTGGAAGATGCCGCGCAGCTGGGCGTCGCGATGACGACGGTCCACGCCGCAGGCGGTGAAGCGATGCTTCGCGCCTGCGCCCGCGACGATCTCCTCATCCTCGGCGTCACGGTTTTGACGAGTCTCGATGCCGGCCAGCTCCGTCGCATCGGCTTCGCAGGTTCTCCGGTCGAGAATGCCGTCCGCCTCGCGCAGTTGTCGAAGGAGTGCGGACTGCGCGGTGTCGTCGCATCGCCCGAAGAAATCGAAGCGATTCGCGCGGCGTGCGGATCGGAGCTCGTGATTGTCACGCCCGGCGTGCGTCCCGAGGAAAGCGGCGCCGGAGATCAGCGCAGAACGAAAACGCCCGCTGCGGCGATCGCAGCGGGCGCGGATTATGTCGTTGTCGGGCGGCCGATTACTGACGCCCGCCAGCCGCGCGATGCGGCTCAGCGGATCATTGAGTCGATCGGCGCCGGATGAAGCAGTTGTTTCCCGGTCCGTTGAAGAAGACGCGCTGGGCGGCGAACTGCCGGCGGTTTCCGTTGACGTCGGTGCCCACGATGCGGAGCGTGTGATCGCCGCGCGCCGTGCTGTCGAGGTTGACCGAGATGCGCCACGACTGAACCGGTGTGGTCGATGCGACGTCGATGCGCGGAGGGCCAAACAGCGTTGCCGCGCCGAGTGAACCGCCGTCGAGGAACACCTCGACGTTGGCGATACGCGTGGCGCCGGTCACCCAGCCGTGAATGTCTGCACCGCCGCAGGGCAGCGCTGCAAGGCTGGTCCATTCGACACGGCCGACCATCTGGCCGCACGCGCCGTACTCCTGCAGGCCGCTCACTTCTCCGATGACGTAGACGAACGGTCCAACCGCCAGCGGGTTGAACTTCACTTCATCGCCCTGCGTGTAGGAGACCTGCTCGTATTGGCGGGGATCCTTGCCCTCGAACATCGGCACGTCGTAATCGAAGACGTCGAACGCGTAGGTGCGCGCCGGCTGCAACGTCTGCGGATTGATTTCGTCGACCATCGTGATGAGGCGGCCGTTCGTTTCATCGAATGCTGCCTGACGATGGAACATGATCGGGTTGGCGTGCTCGATGCGCAGCGTGGCCAGCGTGTGGAGGAACATCGGCGCGAGCGTGCCGGTCACCGAGCTCACTCCGAACGTCAGAATCGATGTGTCGTTCCCGACGCCGACGAGATTCGTACCGTTGCTGACGAGGAACGTTCCGGGCGTCGCATCGCCTCCGAGAGTCGAGGCCGCGCTCGGATTGCTGACGTTGTAGACCTGCGTTCCATTCTGGCCCGTCACGACCAGGAATCCGTAATTGAACGCGACGTCGTTGAAGCCGCCGATCGAGGTGTTCGACGAGCTCAGAACGCCGACGATCCGGGGTGCGGCAGGGTTCGCGACATTCAATAGATCGACCGTGTTGAAGCAGTTCGGCGCCGGGCCGCCCACGAAGCATGGATAGTCGACGGCCGGAAACACACCTGCCAGCGTGTTGCCATTCACCGCGAGCTTTCGATAGTGAAGGCCCGGGGTGCGCGACACCAGCGCCGGCGATGATCCGCCCGCCCGAACGCCGCGCAGGTCGAAGATCTCCAGACCGGCGTCACTGCTGATGTACAGGAAGCCGTTGCTGAACGCTACTCCGCCCGCCGATTCCCGTCCGCCTAACGTGCCGACGAAATCCTCGCGCGCGATCTGTATGTCGCCGAGGTCAGTGACGGCGTAGGTGGTGAGAACCTGCCCGCGCAGCACGAACACCTGATTTCCAAATCGGAATGCCCCGTGCGGCGACTGGAAGAAGGGCGTCGACGGTAAATTCGAAGCCACCAGACGCAGCGGACAATCCGCTTCGAGATGGCTGGCGAAAACCGACGGCGTTACCAGAAGAACAGCGGCAAGAAGAGTGAGAGCGACCCGTGAGAAAACGCGCATACATGCCTCCCAAAACCACACCCAATAACGCGCTCCGCAGAGCTCGAGTCTGATTCGACTTAGAGGTTAACTATCACTCAAATGAGCAGTTTTTGCAACCCTCGGCCCCCTCCGGCCCCCGTGTATGATGTACGCCGTCGGCAGCAGAGCGCTCACCCTTGGAAACATTGGCGAGCGCATCTCTTGTTACGGGACCATATGCTCGACGGGCACGTACTGGTTCTCAACCGGGTTTTCCAGGCGGTGCAGATCACCTCCGTGCGCCGTGCCCTGATCCTGTTCTACAAGGGCCACGTCCGGGCCGTCGACTCCGAATACCGCACGTATGACTTCGAGAACTGGATGGATATCCCTGTCCAGCCCACCGATCATTACGTCTCGACGCCGCATCGGAAGATCCTGATTCCGCACGTCATCCAGTTGCTGGCCTTCGATCGCCTCCCACGCCAGGAAGTGAAGTTCTCGCGCGGCAACATCTATCTGCGCGACAGCAACCGCTGTCAGTACTGCGGCAGGAAGTTCTCGTCGTCGGAGCTTTCGCTCGACCACGTCGTCCCGATCTCGCGCGGCGGAAAATCGTCGTGGGAGAACGTCGTTTGCGCCTGCCTTCCCTGCAACGTGCGGAAGGGCAACAAGCTGCTCAGCGAATGCGAAATGCGCCTCATCCGACATCCGCAGCGCCCGAAATGGCATCCGCTGCATCGCCTTCAGGGACGGAACTTCCCCGACATCTGGAAGAACTTCCTTGACGAGGCGTACTGGAACGTGGAATTGCGGTCCTGAGGGTCTCGCGTTCTCGGCTGCATCACGCTCCGAGACCCCGCAACTTCGAGACCGCGTAACTAGGTCTTCACGGCCAGGTCTTCGACCTCTTCACCCTTGTTGATGAACTGATTCACGACGACGCCGTACTGCTTTTCGTACAACGAGCGATAGCGACCGCCGTGGACCATCAGCTCGCTGTGCGTGCCGTGTTCGATGATGCGCCCATTCTCGAGGACCAGGATCTGATCCGCCTTGCGAATCGTGGAGAGACGGTGCGCGATGACGAATGTCGTCCGGCCGTGCATCAAGGCGTTGAGTCCATCCTGGATCAGCGCCTCGCTTTCGCTGTCGAGCGATGACGTCGCTTCGTCGAGGATGAGGATCCGCGGATTCGCGACGATCGCGCGCGCGATTGCGACGCGCTGCTTCTGTCCGCCGGAAAGTTTCACGCCGCGTTCGCCGACGATTGTGTCGTACTTGTCCTTGAATGACTCTGCGAACTCGTCGACATGCGCGATCTTCGCGGCTCGCAGGACCTCTTCGCGCGTGGCCTTCGGATTGCCGAGGGCGATGTTGTCGTAGATCGATTCCGCGAAGAGGAAAGAGTCTTGCGGCACGATTCCGAGGTGCCGCCGATAATCGTGCAGCCGGAGATCGCCGAGCGGCCTGCCGTCGACGAACACCGTGCCGCTGGTTGGCTGGTGAAAGGCAGCCACCAGAGAGATCAGCGTGCTCTTTCCCGATCCTGACGGCCCGACCAGCGCGATCGACCCTCCCGCCGGCGCGAGCAGGTTGATGTCTTTCAAAACCGGCACGCCGGCCGTGTACTCGAACGACACGCCGCGCATTTCGACCGTGCCGGCGATGTCGTCGACGGACTCTTTCTCGAGATCGGCGGCATCTTCGCGCTTCTCGCCGAAGACCTCGCGCATCCGCTCGAGCCCGGCGAAGGCTTCCGAGAGTTGTGTCCCGATCGAAACAATCTGAACGACAGGTCCGACGACCAGCGCCAGATAGAGCGTGAAGGAGATCAGTCCGCCGACCGTCATGCGTCCGGCAATGACCTCGCGTCCCCCAATCATCAGAACCGAAACGCCAACCACGCCGACGAGGAACGTCGTGAGCGCGCCGACGCCGGAGATGACGCGCATCGTGTTGACGACGAGCCGCAGCAGCTTGTGCGCCCCCTCTGCGAAAACGCGAGCCTCGTGTTTTTCCGCGGTGTAGGCCTTCACAATGCGGATTCCGGAGAATCCTTCCGTCAGACGGCCGGAAACCTGCGCGTTGACCTCGCTGCGCTGCTTGAAGATCGGGCGCACGGTCTTGAAGGCCCACATCAGGACGCCGCCAAACACAAAAAATGCGATGAAAACTATTGATGCTAATCGTGCGCTTAAATAGAACAGGATCCCGGTTGCTATCCCCGCGGTGACCAGTCCGCCGAACAACTGCAGCAATCCGGTTCCCACCAGATTGCGAATGCCCTCGGCATCATTCATGACGCGGGAAACGAGAACGCCGGTCTTCGTGTCGTCGAAATAGCGGACCGGCAGCCGCTGCACGTGCTGTTGGATCTTCTTGCGAAGGTCCGTGATCGATCGCTGGGCTGCGATTCCAAGGATCTGCGCCAGCGCGTAGTCGGTGATTGCGCCGACGGTCGCCGCAATCGCGCTGATCGCGGCGAGTTTCCACAGCAGATCGTGCCGCCCCTTCACGAAGACGTCGTCGATGAGGAACTTGGTGATGCCGGGGAGGACGATGTTGGTGAGCCGGTTGATGAGCAGGAGCGGGATGCCGAGGAGAAGCCGTCCGCGCGAGCGCCAGATCAGGTCCCAGGCGTCGCCGAGGAGGAGGCGCATGCGCTGGCGATCGAGCTTCTTTTTCTGTTTCGGGGCGTCGGACATCGATGAATTCTACCTACTTACGGTAAATGGATCGGAAATTGCTATCGACGGGTTGGATCACTCTGTCGGAGCTTGCAAAATGACGTTAGTAAATTCTCTCTGCGCGGAGATCAGCATCTTTGAAGGAGTGGGAGAGCCGACGGGATTGGTCGTCGAACGCAGCGCGATTCGCGGCAAGAAAGGTCTCTGCAAGAGCATGCGCGACCTGGCCATCAAATCCCGCGTCCTCGGCGACGGCTACTACTACATCCCCGTGGAGCTGTGGCCCAAGGCCAAAGGTCCCGTGGTCGTGCACAAGCACGACTGGACGGTGATCGGTTCCATTCCCCGAACATCGCGAACGGCTAAGAAACGCGCTCGCGCGTGAAATCCAAATCTCGGGAGTCATGAATGAGAAAACGTTTTGCTCTGCCGGTTATTTTTTTGTTTGCGATTCCGTTGCTCGGGCAGCAGGAGCAGGGACCGGCGACCGCCACCGGCTCGGCCGTCGACACGACCGGTAAGGGATACACCGCCGCCATCGTCGTCGACCCCGCGACCAAACGCGTGCTGTTTGAAGAAAACGCCCACGTACCTCTGCCGACGGCCTCGATGGCCAAGATGATGACCCTCCTGATCGCGATGCAGCAGATTCAGGAAGGACAGATCAAGCTCGACACGCCGGTCACGATCTCGGCGCGCGCAAGCAAGATGGGTGGCTCGCAGATTTACGCGAAGGAAGGTCAGGTCTTTCCGATGCAGACGCTGATCGCCGCGACGATGGTCCAGTCGGCAAATGACGCGGCCGAGGCGATCGCGGAAAAAATCGGGGGATCGGCCGAAGGATTCGCCGACATGATGAACGACAAGGCCAAGCAGCTCGGGTTGAAGGAGTCGCAGTTCTACGACCCGCACGGTCTTCCGAATTCGCAGGACCCGAAACGCGTCAATACGATGAGCGCCTACGACCTCGCGATGCTCGGCATCGAGGTCATGAAATACCCGATCCTGCGCGACTACGCCAAGACTGCAACGCTGCCATTTTCGAATGCGACGTTCACGGCCGGCCTGACGAACCCGAATCACCTCATCAATCCCGGCAAACGCGATTACTTCGCCGATGCCACCGGCATCAAGACCGGTTTCTCCGCGCCAGCCGGCTATTGCGTAACGGCCGCTGCAACCCGCGGCCCGACCAGCGTCGTTGCGGTCGTCATGGGAGCGAAGGCTTCCAATGGTCCGGGAAGCTCATTCGCGCTCGCGGCGAAGCTGATGAATGACGCGTTCATTCACTATCGAAACCTCGTCGCGGTGAAAAAGGGAGCGACGATTGGTCAGGTCACCGTCACCGATGGGCTGGCGAAGACAGTTCCGGCCGCCGCTGCCGCGGATGTGAGCACACTCGTGCTGCGCGGTCAGGAGGACTCCGTCAAGGCTTCGCTCGCACCGAATTCGGTGACAGCTCCCGTGCGCGCGGGACAGCAGGTCGGATGGATTGTCGTCACCCAGAACGGAAAGCAGATCAGCAAAGTACCGGCGGTTGCCGCGGCAGATGTCGAAAAGCAGCCGTGGTGGAAGAAGTTCTGGCCGTTCTAGCCGAAGATTACGCGCCGTCCGTCGACTCTCCACGCTCGTGTTGCGAGCGCAACTAGCGCCTCGGCATACGCGATGTGTTCCTGCTCGAGAATCCGCGCGGCGAGCGTGTCGACGGTGTCGTCATCGCGAACGGGAACCGTTCGCTGCACGATGATCGGCCCCGCGTCGAGATTCTCATCGACGAAGTGGATGGTGCATCCCGAGACTTTCACGCCGTGCGCGAGAGCCTGCGCCTGCGCATCCACTCCTGGAAAGGCCGGCAGCAGCGACGGGTGGATGTTGAGAATCTGGTGCGGCCACGCCGCGATGAAGGCCGGCGTCAGAAGTCGCATGTAGCCTGCAAGGCAGATGAAATCAGGTTCGGCTTGCCTGAGAACGCGCTGCACTTCTTCCTCATGTGCCGCGCGCGACGCGTAGTCGCGATGATTGATCGAATGCGCCGCGAGTCCGAACTCTCGTGCACGCGCGAGTCCCGTCGCGTCGGGCTGGTTCGAAATGACGCAAACGATCTCAGCTTCGAGCTTTCGCTGGACGATCGCCTGATGGATGGCAGCAAAGTTTGACCCGCGACCCGACAACAGAATCGCCAGCCGCATCGGACTCAGGACTCAGGACTCAGGACGCAGGACTCGATCATTCGATCCAGGACGCGAAGCCGGTCGGCGGTGCGTCATAGACCACGCTGCGCGATCCTTTGACGACGTTGCCGATGAAGAAGAAGCTCTGGCCGATCTGTGCGAAGTGCTTCGAGACCGCATCGATCTGATCGGGAGCGACCATCAGGACCATGCCGATGCCCATGTTGAAGACGCGAAGCATCTCGCCGCTGTCGATACCGCCCTTGTCGTAAAGAAAGCGAAAGATCGGCGGTACGGGCCACGATCCGAGCTTGATCCTCGCGTCGAGCGTTTCGGGAAGCACGCGGGGGACGTTGTCGGTGATTCCTCCGCCGGTGATGTGCGCCATCGCATGAATCGCTCGGCGCTCGACGAGCGGCATCAGCGGTTTGAGATAGGAGATGTGTGGCTGGAGCAGCGCCTCGCCGATCTTGCCGATGCCGGGGACGATCGTTTGCGGGTCGTGTCCGAGTTGATCGAAGAAAATCCGGCGCGCGAGCGAGTAGCCATTCGTGTGCAAACCGGCTGAAGGAAGACCGACGAGGATGTCGCCTTCGCGGACGGACTTGCCTTCGATGAGCTGCGGTTCGTCGACGACGCCCACGATGAAGCCGGCGATGTCGTAGTCGTCATCTCCATAGAAGCCGGGCATCTCGGCCGTTTCTCCGCCAATCAGGGCGCAGCCGTTTTCCTTGCACGCGCGCGCCATTCCGCGAATGACGTCGGTCATGACTTTCGGTCGCAGACGTCCGGTCGCGTAGTAATCGAGAAAAAACAGCGGACGCGCGCCCTGCACCAGGATGTCGTTGACGCAGTGGCAGACGAGATCGTAGCCGACGGTGTCGTGGATCTTCATCGCCTGCGCGATCCGCAGCTTGGTGCCCACGCCGTCGGTCGACGAGACGAGAATCGGCGCCCGCATCCCGCCGAAATTCGCGCGAAAGAGTCCGCCGAAAAGGCCGATGTCCGAGACGACATCAGGAGTAAACGTGCCGCGCGCGATGTGCCGAACCTCACGGAGGGCCTCATCCTGGGCGTCGATGTTTACGCCCGCGTCGCGATACGACGTCTTGTCGGGCACGGCGCGCGAGTTTAGCACCCTGCTAGCATCCCGTCTCATGGCTCAGGCTTTGTTGATCATGACGCTGCTCTCGATCGCCGGACTCATCGCGACGAGCATCGCAGGTTTCATTGCGGCTCCCGGACATGTTGCGCAACACATCTTCCTCGCCCTGGCCACCGTCGTCCTCGGACTCTTCTCGCAATCGATGACGATGTTCTTCTTCATCGGCACCGGCAAGCAACTCAAGGACAAAGCAAAAGGAGGGGAGCACGAACCGGACGTTCGCGTTGCGACGCGCGGGCTCGCGATGCGCGTGTCGCCGATCGCTACTTACGCGATGGCATTGCTGATGGTCACATTCATCATGGGCGGCGGCGTCGCAAGCGGAAAAACTCCGCGATGGCTGCATGTCTCCCTCTCAGCCGCGACAGTCCTTCTCTACGCGCGGGCTTACTGGGTGGAGATTCAGGCGATGGAAGCGAACGCGCGGCTCATGGAGCGTTTTCTAGAGGATTAGAAGCGTCGCGAATGCCGCGGTAGGTCTGCCACGACGCATCTTCCGACGTCGCGAAATCGAGCGGGAACTTCGGCTGGCGCGGAAGCGCTTTGTTCACGAGCGCCATGAAGCGCTGGCGATCGTTTGTGTACCAGATCCACTCGCGCCGGTTGTTTCCGGTGACCGCGACCATTAGAAACGCTTCGCCGGAATCGTCGACCCCATCGAGCGCGTCCTCGACGCGGTCCATCATCGCAAGCGTGCTGTCATCCGGCATACCCTCGTTGCGTTTTCCGTCATAGGTCCAGAGGATGCTGATGAGAAAAGGGAAGGCGTTCGTATCCGCGACGGGGATATTGCTGCGAAACCGAAATAGCAGCGGAACGCCGTCTTCCTCCGCTTCCAGAATCGCCCACTGATCCTCCTGCGCCATCTACGTCCTGTACAACGCCGCGCCCCAATGCAAACCCGATCCGAGCGCTGTGAAGCAAAGCAGCATGCCGGGCTTGATACGGCCGTCGGAGAGACATTCGTGATAGAGGATCGGCAAGGTTCCGGCCGTTGTGTTGCCGTACCGCTCGATGTTGTGCGGAACCTTCTCCGCCGGCAGGCCCAGTTGCTTGCCGACGCCTTCGACGATCCGCAGATTCGCCTGGTGAATCAGCAGCAGATCGATGTCCCTAACTTCGACGCCCGCTCCGGCGCATACGGCGCGCACAGCCTCGGGCATTTTCGAGACCGCCTGTTTGAAGACCTCGCGCCCTTCCATGACAGGAATCGGTTCGGCGCGATCGACTTGATCCCGATCGACGTACGGACGCCGTCGAAAACCGACGCCGGGAACGTACAGCGCCTCGATGTTTGAGCCGTCGGTGAACAATTTCGCTCCGATGAAGCCGCGATTGCCGTTCTGCGACCCTTCGATCACCACCGCGCCGGCGCCATCGCCGAACAGTACCGTCCGATCGCGAATGCTGGTGTTGAACGCGTAGTCTTCGGGCGAGATCTCCTTCGCCGGCTCGCCGATCATCGCGCCCCAGCCGCCTTTTACCCACGGCATGAATGGCGTGTGGACGTCGGCCCCGATCAGCAGCAGCCGCCGATACTTTCCGCTCTGGATGAGCGAGTCAGCGAGATCGAGGCCGTAGAGAAATCCGGAACACTGCTGCCGGATGTCGAAGGTCGGCATCGACTGCCGGAAACCCATCTTCGCCTGGATGACGGGACCGTTGCCGGGGAAGAAAAAGTTCGGCGTCATGGTCGCGAAGATGATCGCGTCGATGTCTTCCTTCGATCTGCCGGCGACGTCGAGCGCCGCAGCGGCCGCGATCGATCCGAGCTCTGCGGATCCCTGACCGGGATCGGCGTAGTGACGCTGCTCGATTCCACTGCGCGTGCGGATCCACTCGTCGGTGGTGTCCATGATTTTGGTGAGCGCGTCGTTCCGCACGACGTTTTTCGGAATGCCGATTCCGCTTCCGGTAATGACACTCTTCATTCGGGAAACGCGATCATGCGTCAGGGTTCGCGTGGAGCGCAAGGAGGTCTTCACCCGAGAACCGGTATTTCCGGCCACAGAACTGACACACCACCTCGGTCACATCCTGATTGATCATCTCGCGCAGGTCGTCGGGCGGGAACAGCGCCAGCGGCGCGAGCGCGCGCTCGCGGCTGCACGAACAGCTGTAACTGAGCGGGACGTTGAAGCTCGCATCGATCTGTTTGTAGTGGCAGCCGTGAAAAACGGTCGCGACGACGTCTTCGATGCGCATCTTGTCGAGGAGTGTGCTGAGCGGCGGCGCCTCCTGGATCCGCTTCTCGATCCGGCCGATCGAATCCTCAATCGCGTGCGGAAACCCCTGCACGACGATTCCTCCTGCGGCGGCCACGCCGTCGCGGCGATTGAGGACGCCGAGGAGGACGGCCGAGGCGATCTGCTCGGAGCCGGCGAGATAGCGCGTCAACTCCTGCGCGACGCCCCCGCCATCGAGCGTGATCTGCGACGTGTACGGCCTTCCCGCCGGCGGCGTTCCGCGGACGACGGTCAGCAGACCGCGTCCAATCGCGCGGCTCACATCGAGGTGCGTATCCTGCGGAACCGGATTCGCAACGAAACCGCGCGCAGCACCTGCGACGTTCGCCTCCGCGATGATGACGCCGAGCGGGCCATTGCCATCGAATCGTAATGTCACATATTGATGTTTAACATTCTTATCAAGTAATCTCGCGAGCAATAATGAGCCAGTCAGCGCGCGGCCGAGGGCGTCCGTGGCGACGGGAGCGAGGTCGAGGACCTGGCGGGCGGTCTCGACGGTCTGCGTGGTCTGTGCGGCGATGATGCGGAAGTCTCCACCCTCCGCCATCCCTTGTATCAATCGGTCCTGCTCCACTGGCCAGTGCTAAACGCGACGTTTGCGAGGTTTGTTTCGTTCGGCTCAGCCTTTGCTGCGACTCGATTCCGGAGGACGCAGCATGAAACGCATCACAATCGTGGCTCTGACCATTCTCGCCCTGGCGTGCAAGGTTGAAAAAACGGGGCAAGACACGTACAAAGTCGTCACGCCGACGCCGGAAGCGAAAGCGGCCGCCGAAAAAGCGAAGGAACAGGCCAAAGTCGTCGGACAGGAAATAAAACAGGGAGCGGCGGACGCGGCAGTGAAGGTCGGCGGCGCGATGCAGAAGGCCGGCGAAAAAGCGAAATCCGAAGTGAACGAGCACACAGAAACTGTAACCACCGAAACGACATCGACAATCGAGACCGGAACCGGCACGAAGACTGAAACGCGAGCGAAGACGAAAAAGCATTATTGAGGAGGAGAGAGTTCATGGCAGTTTCTGTTGGAAGGACATCGGTTGCTGATCGCACGAAGACGTTGAAGGTCGGCGATCAGGCGCCCGATTTTGAGTTGGCCGGGCATCGCGATACCGAGAAATTCAAACTGAGCAGCGTGCGCGGAAAGAAAAATGCCGTTCTCGTTTTCTATCCGCTCGACTGGACCCCTGTCTGAACCGTCCAGATGCCGGGATATGAGGCTGAGATAGCCGACTTTGAACGGTATGACGCCCAGGTCGTGGGCGTTTCGGTAGACAGCAGACCCAGTCACGTTGCCTTTGCAAAATCACTCGGCGGCATCGAAAAGTATCCGCTGCTCGCCGACTTCCATCCGAAGGGCGACGTCTCGAAAAAGTACGGCGTGTTCATCGACGAGAAAGGCCACTGCGAACGCGCGATCGTGGTGGTCGACAAAAAGGGCATCGTCCGCTACATCGATGTGCACAATATCGGTGAGGCGCCCGAGAACGCTCAGATCCTCGAGGTGTTGCGCGAGCTGGATTGATGCTCAACATCGCACGGCGCTGTGTGCCGTTCACGCCGTTTGATAAAGATCTGGCCACCGCAACCGTGGCGCTCGTCTCCGCGACGGGCGTCTACGGTGCGGACCAGGAAACGTTTCCGACCGTCGATCCGGGCGACATCACCTATCGCGTGATCGAAGGCTCGACCGAAACGAAGACGCTTCGGATCGCGCACCATCACTACGATCACTCGGAGGCCGACGCCGATCCGAACATCGTCTTTCCGCTCGACACGCTTCGCGAGCTGGTGCGCGAAGGATTCATCGCGGCCGTCAACGACAAGCATTTCTGCTACGGATTCACAACCCGCCTGCGCGAGCTGTACGAAACGACATTTCCGGAGCTCGCCGACAAGATCGAGCGCTCGAAGACGAAACTGGTTCTCCTGACCGCCGGCTGTCCGGAGACTTGTCATCGAACGATCGCGAATCTCGGGCGTGAGATCGAGGCGCGCGGCATTCCGACGTTGATCATCAGCGCATCGCCGGCGGCGACCGAATCCGTGCGCCCGCCGCGCGCGATGACGTTCGATGGCTCGGAGATCGGCCGCATCGTCGGACGCGCCGGCGATCGCGAGTTTCACAAGAAAGTCGTACGCGCGGCGCTGGAGATGTTCACGCACGACACGCCGCCGGGGAAAGTGGTGACCAAGGTGATCCGATGAAATACACGACCCTCGGCCGCACCAGCGAAGAAATCTCCGCAATCGGCTTCGGCGGAATGCCGCTGTCGATCCAGGGAAGACCCTCGGAGGCCGCCGGCCGCAAGGTGATCAACGCCGCGATCGATGCCGGCATCACGCTCATCGACACCGCCGACGTCTACTGCCTCAACGACGGCGACATCGGGCACAACGAGCGGCTGATCGCCTCGGCCATTCGCGACCGCGCCGATGGCGATCGAATCAAGGTCGCGACGAAGGCCGGAATGCGACGGCCAGGCGGCAATTGGACTCGCGACGGTACGCCAAAACACATCCGCGAGGCGTGCGAGAAAAGCCTCCGCGCCCTCGGCGTCGATCAAATCTGGCTTTATCAGTTCCATGCGCCCGATCCGAGCGTGCCGTTCGAGAAGAGTGTCGAGGCGTTCGCCGAGCTGCAGCGAGCGGGCAAGTGCCGCCATGTGGGTCTCAGCAATGTCGACGTCGCACAGATCGACGCCGCCAGCACGATCGTCGAGGTACAGTCGGTGCAGAACCGGCTGAATCCGTATTTTCCAGAGTCAGTCGAGGTCGCGCAGGAGTGCGCGAGGCGGAAGATCACTTTTCTCGCGTACAGCCCGGTCGGCGGCGGTCGCCTGGCCAAGAAGATCGAGCAGTTTCCCGTCCTGACAAAGATCGCCACGAACCACAAATGCTCACCGCACGCGGTCGTTCTTGCGTGGGTCCGATCGCGGGGGAAGACGGTTGTTCCGATCCCGGGCGCGCGAAGCGTGGAGCACGCGGTCGATAGCGCAAAGTCAGTGGACGTGACGTTGACGGCCGGCGAGATCGCAGAAATCGACCAAAGCGAATTTTCCCGCGCTTGATTTGCTTTATTCTTCCGCAGGATGGAAGCGCACCCACAGCTCTTTGACGATCGCCATCAGTGGACGGTCGAAGATTCCTCGGCGCTCTACATGATCGATCGGTGGGGCGCCGGCTATTTCGGCGTCAACGCAAACGGCGATCTGACAGTCGCGCCGCTGCAGGAAGGCGGCGTTGCAATCCCGGTCATCGACGCGCTCCGCGACGCGCAAGCGCTGAATCTCAAGGCGCCGCTTCTCATTCGATTTCAGGATCTTCTTCGCCATCGCGTCGAACTTCTCAACACTGCATTCAACAAGGCGATCGCCGATCACAATTACAAAGGTGTCTATCGCGGCGTTTTTCCGATCAAGGTCAATCAGCTCCGCGAAGTCGTGGAAGAGATCCTCGATGCCGGAAAGCCATTCAACTACGGCCTCGAGGTCGGCTCGAAGCCGGAGATCTTCGCCGGCCTGGCCGTGCACAACGATCCCGATTCGCTGATTGTCTGCAATGGTTACAAAGACGCGTCGTACATCCGCATGGCGATGCTCGGACGCAAACTCGACAAGAAGATCATTCTCATCGCCGAGAAACTTTCCGAACTGCGCGCGATTACCAAAATCGCAGCCGAGATGAACGTTGTGCCGTGGATCGGCATCCGCGTGCGGCTCCTGTCGAAGGGTTCCGGCAAGTGGGCGACCTCGGGCGGCGAGCACGCGAAGTTCGGCTTGTCGACCGCGGAAATCCTGGAAGCCATCGAGATTCTGCGCGAAGCGAAGATGGAGTCGTCATTCAAGCTCCTCCACTTCCACATCGGTTCGCAGATTCCCGACATCCTGACCATCAAACGCGCCGTCCGCGAGGCGGCCATGTACTACACGAAGCTCGTCAAACTCGGGCATCCGCTCGAATACCTCGACGTCGGCGGCGGCCTGGCGATCGACTACGACGGCTCGCGATCGACGTTCCACTCGTCGATGAACTACACCATCGAGGAGTACGCCAGCGACATCGTCTACAGCATCATGGACGTCTGCGATGACGAGCGCGTGGCGCATCCCAATATCGTTTCGGAGTCGGGACGCGCGATCGTGGCGCATCACTCGGTTCTGATCGTGCAGGCCTTCGGCGCGATCGAGAAGACACCCGCCGAGCCGGTGACGATTCGCGCCTCCGATCACAAGCTGATTCGCGAAGTGATCGAAATCGACGAGCGCGTCAGCGAGGACACACTCAACGAATCGTGGCACGACCTGGTGCAGATCAAGGAACAGGCGCAGACGATGTTCGAGCTCGGCCTGCTGAACCTCGACGTCAAGGCGCGCGTCGAGACACTGTTCTGGCAGGTCGCAGAGAAGCTCGAGCTCATCGTCCGTCAGATGGACCCCGGCGAAGTCCCCGAAGATTTGAAGACGCTCAAGACGGAGCTGGCGGACCAGCACATCTGCAACTTCTCCGTCTTTCAGTCGCTGCTCGATCATTGGGCGCTCGGGCAGCTCTTTCCGATCGTCCCGATTCATCGCCTCAACGAAAAGCCGCAGCTCGAATCGACGCTGGTCGACATCACGTGCGATTCGGACGGCAAGGTCCAGAAGTACATCGACCTCTATGACGTCCGCGAAACGCTTCCACTCCACGAGCTCCGCAACGGCGAGCCCTACTACCTCGGCATCTTCCTGACCGGCGCGTACCAGGACATCATGGGCGACATTCACAATCTGTTCGGGCGCGTCAACGAAGTCCACGTCTTCCTGGATACGGACGAAGAGAGCGGCTTTTACATCGAGGAAGAAATCCCCGGTCAGAGCATCGGCGAAGTCCTGGCCATGACGCAGTACGACTGGCGCGATATCGAGAAGCGGATGAAGTCGCAGATCGACGCCGCCATCAAGGCCGACCGCCTCAAACCGACCGAAGGGATGCGTCTGCTTCAGGACTTCGAACGCGGGCTGAAAGACCAAACCTACCTCAGCTTCGAGTAGGCTTTGCGCGGAATGGCACCCGGCGCCATCCGGTTGAAAGGACTACGAAATACAGGAGATCATGATGCGAAAAACAGTCGCGGTGTCTTTGCTCGTCATTGCTGCTGTGTCCGTCAATGCTTTCGCGATGGGCGAGGGACGGCTCACCGGAAAAGTCACCGACGCAGCGACCAACAAACCGATTCCGAACGCCACGATTCTCGTCGTGTCGACGGGCGGACGCAATTTCAAACAGGAATTCAAAGGGGAGAAGGACGGCACGTATCGCATCCTTCTGATCGACGCCACGCTGCATTACGACTTCACCTGGTCGGCCCCCGGCTACCAGCCGTACACCGAGCCGATGAAGCTGAAGCTCGGCGAAGTCACGACCAGGGATGTCGTGCTGACGCCGGCAAATGCACCGGCGCCTGCTGCTGCTGCCGCTGCCGCTGTTGCGAAGCCGGACCCGGCTGTTGCGGCCTACAACGAAGGCGCAGCGCTTTTCAACGCGTCAAAGTTCCCCGAGGCGGTTGCGAAATTTACGGAAGCCGTTACGGCGAAGCCGGATCTCATCGCCGGATGGCAGGCGCTCGCGCGCGCCGCGATCGCCACGAAGGAATACCCGAAGGCAATCGAGGCCGCCAACAAAGCGATCGAGGGCGATCCCGACGAGACCGACATGTACAGCGTTCTGTACACCGCCTACATGGCCACCGGCGACAAACAGAAGGCAGCCGAGGTGAAGAAGAAGTTGCCGGCGAACGCCGGGTCGCTCTTCAATGACGCCGCGAAGCTCATCAACTCCGGGAAAGATGCCGACGCTGAGGTGCTCCTCAAGCAGGCGATAGTCGCGGATGACAAATTCGCGGTCGCATACTACGAGCTCGGCATGCTCGATGTGCGGCTCGGAAAAAATGCGGACGCGAAAGTGAATCTGCAGAAATACATCGACCTCGATCCGAACGGCAAAGATGCGTCGACAGCCAGGGAGATGTTGAAGTACGTCAAATAGATTCGCAGCACTCTCGCTGATCCTCATCGGCTGCGCTTCGGCGGCGCCTGACGCGAAACAGGCGCCGCTGGACGAGCCTCGAGTCCAGATCACACAAATCTCCCACGTCGGCGAAGCGGCGCGGAACATCACCGGTGCCATTTCGGTGCAATATCGAGTCGATGTCGAGAATCGCGCCGGGGTCCCGATCACGATCAAACGCATCGACGTCGTTTCCCTCGGATCGGGTGCCTACAATCTGCGGTCGAACTCCGCTTCGTTCAACGAGCAGTTGAATCCCGGTGAGACCCGTCCGGTGCAGTTCTGGGCGCCTGCGTCCATCGACGACCCAACGATCCTCGGCGCGAATGGTCCGGTCACCATCCGCATGACGGTGTACTACGACACACCGGCAGGGACGCAGCAAACGATCGTCGTCCAGCAAGTGCAGGCGGCGGGTGACGGTCACCTCGCGCTGACGGCGATCTCCGGCTCGTACGCGAGATTCGGCGCCAGCCACCGTTCGACGGCAGCCAGAGGCAAGTTCTTGCGGCGCTGGTAATCGAGAACCTGATCCCGTCCTATTTTTCCGACCGCGAAGTAATGCGCGTCGGGATGTCCGAAATAGATTCCGCTGACCGAGGCGGCCGGCATCATGGCGAACGTCTCGGTCAACTGCATTCCGATTCGATCGGCTTGCAGGAGATTGAACAGCGCGCCCTTCTCGGTGTGATCCGGGCACGCCGGATAACCCGGAGCCGGACGAATGCCACGATATTTTTCGCCGACCAGATCTTCATTGGAAAGGTTCTCGTCCGGCGCATACCACGCGCGGCGCGCTTCGCGATGGATCACTTCCGCGAGCGCTTCGGCGAGACGATCCGCGAGCGCTTTGGTCATGATCGAGTTGTAGTCATCGTGATCGCGCTCGAATCGCGCGGCCAGCTCGGTGACGCCGATGCCCGCCGTGACTGCGAAGGCGCCGACATAGTCCGCGATGCCGCTTTGCTTCGGCGCGACGAAGTCCGCGAGCGCCTGGTTGCGTCCGGTGGTGGTCTCCTGCTGTTGACGCAGCGTGTGGATGCGCGCCATCGCATTGCGGCGCAGCTCGTCGCCGAACAGCTCGATGTCGTCCCCGACGGCGTTCGCGGGCCAGAATCCGTAAACGGCGCGTGCGGTCAGAAGCCGTTTCGTAATGATTTCTTGTAACAATTTTCGTGCATCATCGAAAAGCTCGCGCGCGCGAGGCTCGTCGAGAATCTGCGGATACCGTCCGCGAAGCTCCCACGCCTGAAAAAACGGCGTCCAGTCGATGAACGGCTCGATCCGATCGAGCGGAAAATCGTCGTAGCTCCTGACGCCGAAGAATGTCGGGCGCGACGGAGCGCCATAGTCGAGGAGCGGTTTGCGGCGGCGCGCTTCCTCGATCGGCAAAAGCGTGATTTCGCGCGTCTTGTGCGTTTCGCGCAGCTTGTCGTACTCCGTGCGCGTGGCGGCCACGAAGGCGTCGTGTTTGTCCGTCAGAAGCGAGCTGACGACGCCGACGCAGCGCGACGCATCGAGAACGTGCACGGTGGCCGACGAATATTTCGGCGCGATCTTCACCGCCGTGTGCAACTTGGAAGTCGTCGCTCCGCCGATCAGCAGCGGCTTTCGGATCTGCCGCCGCTCCATCTCGCGCGCGACGTGCACCATCTCATCGAGCGACGGCGTGATGAGTCCCGACAATCCGACGATATCGACGTTCTCTCTGGTTGCGGTATCGAGGATCTTTTCCGCCGACACCATGACGCCGAGGTCGATGATCTCGTAGTTGTTGCAGCCGAGGACGACGCCCACGATGTTCTTGCCGATGTCGTGAACGTCGCCTTTGACAGTCGCAAGCAGCACCTTGCCGCGAACCGAAAGGTCGCCGGCTTTCGCTTTCTCCGCCTCCATGAAAGGAAGGAGGTACGCGACCGCTTTCTTCATCACGCGGGCGCTCTTGACGACCTGCGGCAAAAACATTTTTCCGGAGCCGAAGAGATCGCCGACGACGTTCATTCCCGCCATCAGCGGACCTTCGATGATCGAGAGCGCGCTCGGATAGTTCTTTCGCGCTTCGGCGAGGTCTTCGTCGAGGTAATCGATGACTCCCTTCACCAGCGCGTGAGAAAGTCGCTGGTCGACATCGCCGGAACGCCACGCCTCTTTCTCTTTTTCAGTGACAACACCCTGGCCTCTGATGGAATCCGCGAAGGTCACAAGCCGTTCGGTCGCATCCGGCCGCCGATTCAGCAGGACGTCTTCGACCAGCTCGAGCAGATCCTTCGGAATCTCTTCGTAGATCGCGAGCTGCCCCGCGTTGACGATGCCCATCGTGAGGCCGGCCTGGATCGCGTGATACAGAAACGCAGCGTGCATCGCCTCGCGCACGACTTTGTTGCCGCGAAATGAAAACGAGACGTTGCTGATTCCGCCGGAGGCATTGGCGAGCGGGAACTTCGTGCGAAGCTGTCGCACCGCTTCGATGAACGCAATGCCGTAGTTGTTGTGCTCCTCGATTCCGGTGGCCACCGTCAGCACGTTCGGATCGAAAATGATGTCGGTCGGATCGAATCCAACGTCATTGACGAGAATGTCGTAGGCGCGTGAGCAGATCGCGATCTTGCGCTCGATCGAATCCGCCTGTCCCTGCTCGTCGAACGCCATCACGACCACGGCCGCACCGTAACGCTTCACCAGGCGCGCCTGATCGCGGAACTTCTGCTCGCCTTCTTTGAGCGAGATCGAATTGACGACCGACTTGCCCTGCGTGCATTTGAGTCCCGACTCGATCACGCTCCACTTCGAGCTGTCGATCATCAGCGGAACGCGCGCGATGTCGGGTTCCGACGCCACGAGATTGAGAAACTCGGACATCACCTTTTCCGAATCGAGAAGACCCTCGTCCATGTTGACGTCGAGGATGTTCGCGCCCCCCTCGATCTGTTGCTTCGCGATGCGCAGTGCTCCGTCGAGATCGCCCGACTTGATGAGCTGTGCGAACTTCGGCGAGCCGGTGATGTTGGTGCGCTCGCCGATCATCAGGAAATTCGATCCGATCGAGTCGGGGCGCACGGTCAGCGGCTCGAGGCCGCTCAGTCGCAGATGGCGATCGGTGTTCGATGGGACGCGCGGCGGAAGATCTTTCACCGCTTCCGCGATCGCGCGGATGTGATCCGGCGTCGTGCCGCAGCATCCGCCCACCATGTTGAGCCAGTTGTTCTCCGCGAAATCGCGGAGAAGCGACGACATCGATTGCGGCGTCTCGTCGTATTCGCCGAGCGCATTCGGCAAACCTGCGTTCGGATAGCACGAGATGAAGATCGGCGCGATCCCCGCCAGCTCTTCGATGTAGGGGCGCATCTCCTTCGCGCCCAACGCGCAGTTGATTCCTACGCTGAGCAGCGGCGCGTGCGAGATCGAGTTCCATGCCGCTTCGACGGTTTGTCCGGATAGCGTGCGTCCCGAGGCATCGGTGATCGTCAGCGACGCCATCACCGGAATGCGCACTCCGCGTTCGTCGAAGAATTTCTGAATCGCAAAGAGTGCGGCTTTCAGATTCAACGTATCGAATGTCGTCTCGGGCAGAAGGATGTCGACCCCACCGTCGACGAGTCCGCGCACTTGCTCGTAATACGCATCGACGAGCTCATCGAACGAAACCGCGCGGAAGGCCGGATTGTTGACGTCGGGCGACAGCGATGACGTGCGGTTCGTCGGTCCGAGTGAGCCGGCGACGAACCGCGGACGCTCTTCCGTTGAAAATGCATCTGCCGCTATGCGCGCGATCTGCGCCGCCGCGAGGTTCATGTCATAGACGTTGGACTCGAGGCCATAGTCGGCCATGGAGATCGCCTGTGCGTTGAACGTGTTGGTCTCGATGATGTCGGCGCCCGCTTCGAGATACGCGCGATGGATCTCCTCGATGATGTGCGGCTGCGTCAGATTGAGGACGTCGGCCGCCCCTTTGAGATCGCGGCCATGATTCGCGAATTGCGCGCCGCGATACGCCGCTTCATCCAGCTTGTAGCGCTGGATCATCGTCCCCATCGCGCCATCGATGATCAGGATGCGTCGTCGAAGTGCTTCGATCAGTTTCTGCATAAATAAAAAAACCCCGCAAAGTGCGGGGGGCCATCGCAAAGGGCGAACTCGTGCCGGCTCTTTAGCTTTTTTTAACCTGGTTGCAAGCGGCCCCCAAATCGATCCAGGTGCGGTGACTGTACGGCAGCGATTATGGGTTGTCAAACGGCCGCAACCGCGGAATCCACCGCCGGACTGCGCGACTGTAGGTTTCATAGTCCGTGCCGAACGTGCGGCGGAGCGTGGGCTCCTCATAGCCCATGACGAAGAGCGCAATGATTGCAATCAGCAGCAAGACCATCGTGAGCATCATCAGTGTCAGATTCGGGAAAACGATTGCTTCTCCGACCAGCGCAATACCCATCCCGAGGTACATCGGGTTTCTCACCCAGCGATATGGCCCCGAGACGACGAGTCGTCGCGGCGGATCAAATGGCGCCGGCGTGCCCAAACCGCGCCACGCGAATTCACAGATGCACGGCAGAGCAACTGCCGCTCCGATCGCCACGACGATCCAGCCGAGCGGCCTCGGGCTGTCAAACGCGCGGGCGCCGACGATCCACTTCGGTACGAACCAGGTCCACAGCGAGATGAATGCAGCGGCGACAATCAGGGCTCGGAAGATGGCGAAAGCACGTCGTGTCAGCATGATGACCTCCAGTCTCTGACCAGCTTTACCACCCGCGCCTCACGAAGGTTTCATCGTGTTATCTTCGAGGCGTATGTCCACGGTCGCCGAGACTCCGATTGCGCACACCGAAGCTACGAACGCAAAGATCCTCGCGATTTCCGAGGATCGGATTCAGGGCTTCGTGCGGGATCCGATCGGCGAGATCGCACAGCGTTCCGGCGTCCCGATCGACACGGTCATCGAGCGCATTCGTGCGATGTTGCGCGCCGGGACGATCCGACGCGTGCGGCAGACTCTCATGGCGACGAATCTCGCCGAGGGCGCTCTGGTCGCGTGGCAAATGCCGGCCGACAAAGTCGACACCGGATTCGATTTCATGTTCCAGCAGGATCCTTTCTCGGGACACGTGGTGATCCGCTCGACCGACGCTGCCACTCCCGGATCTAACTACCGTCTGTGGACGACCGTGAAAGTTCCGCAGGGCTTTTCCATCGAGAAGCATTGCGCGCAACTGGCGCGACTGACTGGCGCCGAGCGCTTCCGCGTCATGCCTGCCAAACGCATCTTCGCCCTCGGCGTCGGCCACGTGCGGAGGAAAGAGATCCCGCCAGGCAGCAAGTCGGAAGAGCTGGCGGTCGCGAAGGACACCGAGAAGGTCGAGTTGAATGACCTCGAGTGGCGCGTGCTGGATGCGTTGAAACGCGAGTTCACACCAGAGGAGATCGGTCGCGATTTGTGGCGCGATCGCGCGGCCGCCGCAGGCGTGTCACTCGAAAAATTCTTCGAGGTCGCCGAAGAGCTGAATCGGCGCGGCGTCATCGGCCGCTTCTCGACATTCCTCGAGCACGTGAAGCCGCTGGCATCCGGCGAACGCGTCACGCGCTTCAACGCGCTATTCCACTGGGCAGTGCCGCAGGGGCGCGAAATGGAAGCGGGGCGGCAGGTCGGACGCTTCCACATCCTGACGCATTGCTACTGGCGCGAAGGCGGACCGGAATTTCGCAACGTGAACATCATGGCCGTCGCGCACGGGACGGAGAAGCCGGTCGTGCTCGAGCACAAGCGCGCGATCGATGAGCATCTTGCAGCGATCGGCATTCCGGCGAGCTACACGAATGTATTCTGGGGTGGCCGCAGCGAGATCAAGCCGTCCGAGATTTCGCCGATCGCGTATCGGCAGTGGTGCGCGAAGATCGGCGTCGAGCCGGAGACGATGCGCGAGTGAGCTCGCGGACCGCGACCTTTGCGCTTCTTGCGCTCCTCGTCGTCATCGCCGGCCTCGCTTTCATTCAGTCCTACCAGTGCTGGCTCGACCCGATCATCGATACCGGCCGCGATCTTTACATTCCCGAGCAGCTCGGACACGGCGCGAAGCTCTATCGTGACATTCGTTATCAATACCCGCCGCTCGCGCCGTATCTGCTGGCAGCCGCGACGGCGGTCCTCGGCCATTCGCTTGCCTCCTACACCGCGATCGGTCTGCTGCAGTCGATCATCATCGCGGCCGCGCTCTGGGTGGTGGGGAGGCGGACGGCGGGAATCACCGCGGGCTTCGTTGCCTCGCTCTTTTTCGTCGCGCTGAGTTTCTGCGGCGCGTCGACGTGGGGCGCCAATTTTCTCTTTCCGTACAGCTACGCCGCGACAATCGGAATGACGCTGCTGATGATTTCGCTCGCGCTGTTTGTCTGCGAGCGCCCTACGGCGGCGTTGGTCGCGCTGTTCGGCGCGTCGTGGTGCAAGGTCGAATACGCGATCGCGGCGCTGGTCATCCTGCTCATTCTCGGAATCGGCAGGCGGATTTCCGTACGCGCGATCGCAGCATTCGCAATTGGTGAAGCGATCGCCATCCCAGCCGCTCTTCTGTACTTTCCCACCCTGCGCGAGAACGTTTTCGCGGAGGCGTTGACGCGCGGAGAAAGCGCTCGCCAGTTTTTTCGGAATGTCTCCGGACTCGCATTGTGGGAGGTCAACCTTGCGACCGCCGCGCTCGCAATCGTCGGAATCGTCCTGATCGCCTGGCTGCTGCGTTCGGTGCGGATGCAGATCGCGATTCCGATCGTGATCATCATCAGCGTGGCGCTCGCGAGCCACGCGTTCTTTCGGGCGTGGGGCTTTCTTCAATTTGCGGCGCTGCTGCAGGGATTTCGGACTCGCAACGCGAACCTGCTGACTTTGTCCGCCTTTTCGATCGCGGCGACGCTGCGAATTCCGTTGAGCGTCTCGCCGGCGTGGTACGGATTCGTTCTGATCGTGCCGACCTACGCGCTGATCGCTTACGTGCTGTTCGGCTATCTCCGCGGTAATTCGATCTGGTGGATCCCGCTGATTGCGTTTTTGTGCGACCGCGATCTCTCGGAGCAACGCGTGCGCTACGCGCTCAAGGCGTTTCCGATCGTTTCGACGCGCGGGACTTTTTATGACGCGAACTCTGATCGCGCGGAGGTCTTGAACGCGTTCATCCAGCGGGTTCATGGCGGAACGCTCGCAGTTTTTCCCGAAGGCATCACGCTCAATTACCTGACGCAGTCCACGACGACGCTGACCTTTCACACTTTCACGCCTGTCGAGACGGCAGCTGCTGCGGTGGAAGATTCCATCATCGGTGAATTTAGACAGCACCCGCCGGATCGGATAGCGATCGTCGATCGTGACGTCACCGAATACGGGTATCGCGGATTTGGTGTGGACTACAACCAGCGACTGTTCGCCTATCTCACTGAAAAATATCAACTCGAGCAGAATTGGGCGAAGCCGCGTTTTCGACTGTTTCTCCTGCGACGCTGACTCACTTCAGCGTGTTGCGCCGCTGCAGAAGTTGCAGCTCCTGGCGGTAGCGGCGCTCGGCGGGCAAGAGTCGAACGGCGGATTGGAGATAGCGATGCGCCGATTCGACATCGCCGAGCGCCTCGCATACCGCGCCGAGGTTGTAGTAGAGCGGGGCCGAGTCGCGATGCTGACGGAGAATCACTTCCCATATCGCGCGCGCATCCTGCAGTCGATCGGAAGTAATCATCGACATCCCTTCCGCGAAGGAAGGCGCGGTCTCATCGAGCTCGATCGACTCCCGAACGATGCGCGGCGTGATCATTTCCGCTGCGCTCAACGCCGCGTACCGCGCCGCCTGCTCATACGCAACATCTGTGTCCTCCGCGCTGAGCGACGTCGAGCGCGGCGATGTTCCTTCTCCGTGCGCGGTGAGCGAGAACAGACGTTTGCCGGTGTCACTGCGAATGTCGAGTCGCGCAAGGCAGCTCGCATCGACCCACTGGTGCACGCGTTTTACGCGACCGCCGTCCACATCGTGCTCGCTCCCCTCGGCGCGTCGCTCGGCGCCGTCGCAGGTGAAGAGGCCGATGCCGACGTACGCGTCAGCAGGATGTTCGAGCCGCAGGCGCTTCATCTCAGCGGCGTCGAATGTCGAGAGATGTTGATTTTGCTCGACCGCGTTCTCGACTCGCAGCGTCCGGCTTCGCTCAATGTATTCGACAAAATCCTCCACGAACGTCGTGATCTTCTGGTTATCGCCGATGGCGTAGATGACGGCGATGCTTTTCGCGGGCGAAAGATCGTGAGGTGCGGGCAACACGCGGACGAAAGCGACGTGCGGGCCGACTGCGAACGCAGCCGACGCCTGGAGAACAAGCGCCGCGATGCACCTGCGAATCATGGGGGTCGAGCGATTCTACTAAAACCTTCCGGACGCTCGCTCGCGCGCAGGCAGGATCTCGAGACAGGTCGTCCACCAGCCGGTCTCGATCGTCTCGATGAATTCGTTGGGGAGTTTTTCCTCGCGCATCTCCCGCGCGAGCGCGCGGTGGTCGTAGTCGATCGGAATGCATTCGACGTCAGCCTGCGATCCGGCGATCGTCAGCATGGTGTACCAGACATTCGTCTTGCCGTCGTTCGCAGGACGGCCGATGACGCCTGCATTCACGACGTGTCGATTGCCCGACAGGCGCTTGTGCCAATGCAATCCGCTGTGTGTGCAGACGACGACATCGGCTTCGTAGTCATCGCACAATTTCTCGAGGAACGGGTCGGGTGAGGTGGAACGCCACAGGAACTCATTGATCTTTCGGGGCGAACCGTGCGAGAGCAAAACGCGCACGGCGCCGACCTCGAGTCGCACGGATTTTGGCAGCGTTCCCATCCACTTTTTGTGAGGATCCGAGGTCTTCTTCGCGGTGTAGTCGTAAGAGATCCGGGCGTAGAAGTTGTCGCGCGGATCGGTGTAGCCGCAGTGGCAATCGTCGGCCTCGGTCGACAGCGACTCTTCATAATTTCCCTGGATCCCGGGGATTCCGCGATCGATCAGCAAATCAGGAATGCGATCGGGAAACGGGCCGAATGCGCCGAGGTCGCCGAGAAAGTAGGTCGCATCGGAGCCGCGGCGAGCGATATCCGCCAGCGTCGCGACGAGCGCGTGATAGTTCGAATAAATCCCGCCGATGAGAGCGATGCGTGTCACGTCCGGCACGAGACTCCCTCAACCCAGCAGGTGTGACACGCTCCGTAGCGGAGAGGGAACGGCCGCAGCGTTTCGATCAGCGTTGCACCCATGCGCGCATCGGGCGCGTCGATCAGAATCGGACAGACGTAAACACCTTTGCTCGTGACCATGCGGCAGGACGAGCACTGCAACATCTCCGCATCGGCCGGAGTCAACTCCGCTTCCGGTATTCGTTCCCATGCTTCGTACGCGCGCGATCGTTGCTCTTCAGCGCCGATCCGAAAGAGAGGAAGCACCTTGAGGCGCGGTTTGGTGAAGCCGAATGAACGGACGAGATCGAGAAATCGCGCGCGACCCTCGTCGCTGCGGACGCCGTCGGCCGTCTCCGTCACTGTGATGACGGGATTGATTCCAACGTCCCCCAGATTGTGCAATCCGATCATCACGCGATCCCACACGCCCGCCCCGCGGATGGCATCGTGCGATGCGGCATCGTAACCATCCAGGCTGACGCGGAGGTCGAGCGAGTATTCGCTTCCGTCGCTCAGCTCGCGAAGTTGGCGGCAAATTTCCTTGCGCAGAAGCATCCCGTTCGTCAGCACGGTCGCCGGTCCTTGCTGCAACGTGGCCGCGAGAATCGGAATCATTTCCCGATTGAGAAACGGCTCGCCGCCCGTGAAGTAGTACTCCTTCACGCCGAGCGTCCTGGCCTCGGCAAGGCGCGACTGCACGTCCACGAGCGAGAGCATCGCGTGCGATCGATTCGTCGGCGACGACGAAATGAAACAGTGCGTGCACTCGATGTTGCAGAGCGTTCCGGCAACCTGGAACCAGAGCGTGTCGAGCGCCCGCATCGGAACGTGCGGCGTCATGGCGAGCGGGAGCGAGTTTACTCCTGACGGTAGAATGCCGCGCGCATGCGCCTCGACGTGACGAGTGAAATCGGAAAACTGAAAAGCGTGCTGGTCCACTTGCCGGGGCGGGAAATCGACGTCATGGTGCCGCCCATGATGGCGCAGCTTCTGTTCGACGACATCCTCTTCGGACAGCTCGCACGTGAGGAGCATCGCCGATTTCAGCAGGTTCTGCGCTTCGTCGCGGATGAGGTCTACGACGTCCAGGATCTTCTCGAGGAGGTCCTCGCCGACGAGGAGACGCGCCGCATGATCGTCCGCGACCTCGCGAAACGCAACAAGCTCAGTCGCCGCCTGACGTCCTCGCTCGCCGAACAACGGCCGGCCGAGCTGGCCGAAGTCCTCATCGGCGGCATTCCGAATGAGCGACAGGATTCGGGCGGGCTGCCGCGATTCGATCTGTCGCCGATTCCGAATTACTTTTTCACTCGCGATCCGCAGGTGGTTCTGGGATCGGGTGTCGTCGTGTGCGGAATGGCGACGCGCGCACGACGTCGTGAGGCGTTGCTGTCGAAATACATTTTCGAATATCACCCCGCCTTTCGCGACAGTTGTCAGTTCAAGGTCGACTTCATGGCAGGCGATGGTCAGGAAAGATCGCCGCGAAAGGGCTCCGCGACAATCGAAGGGGGCGATATTCTCGTCGCGCGACGCGACCTCATCATCGTCGGTCAGACCGAGCGGACAAACAGCGTCGCGATCAAGCAGCTCGCAAAATCACTTCGGGAACTGAATTCGGATGTGAAGACGGTGGTCATCGTCGAGCTGCCGAAGCTGCGGTCGTTCATGCATCTCGACACCGTCTTCACGTTCACGAGCTCCGATGAATGCCTGATCTATCCGCCTGTCATTCTTCCCGGCGGCGGACAGGCGGCGAAGATCACGTCGATCGACCTGACGAAAAAGTCGATTTCGTACGCGTCGCAGAAATCTCTGCTGGCAACTCTTCGCCGGCACGGAATGGATCTCGATCCGATCTACTGCGGCGGAAAGAAAGCGATCGATCAGCAGCGCGAGCAGTGGACCGATGGCGCCAATGCCTTCACGCTCGCGCCAGGGATCGTGATGCTGTACGAGCGCAATGTGCGAACGGCGGAAGAGTTGTCGTCGCACGGTTATCAGATCGTCTACGAAGACGACTTGCTACTGGGCCGCGCCGAGCTCCGGACGTGGACGGAGAAAAAATACGCAATCCAGATCCAGGGTCACGAGCTCTCGCGCGCACGCGGCGGACCGCGCTGCATGACGATGCCGCTCGAGCGCCATGACGCCTAACACGGAACGCAAGCTTGCGGTGGTGGCGTTCGGCGGCAACGCGCTGCTGCGCCCCGAGGACCGCGGAACGCACGAGGAGCAGATCGCGCGCGCGAAGCAGGCGGCGCGCTGGCTGGCGGAGCTGGTCGTCCGCGGCCACCACGTCATCGTCGTGCATGGAAACGGCCCGCAGGTCGGCAACATCCTCATCCAGGCCGAAGAGGCGTCGACGAAGGTGCCGCCGCAATCGCTCGATGTTGCAGTCGCGCAGACTGAGGGCTCGATGGGGTTCCTGTTGCAACAGGCGATTCGCAATCGACTCGAAAGCATCGGGTCGGGCGGGCAGGTCGCGACGGTATTGACCGAGGTCGAAGTCGATGTGAACGATCCGGCGTTCAAGCGGCCGACCAAACCGATCGGACCATTCTTCACCCGCTATCGCGCCGAAGCACTCGAGCGCGACCTCGGCTGGACAATGCGCGAAGATGCCGGCCGCGGATGGCGTCACGTCGTTCCATCGCCGCGCCCGCTGCGGATTCTCAACACGGGCGTGATCACGCACATGCTCGAGGACGCGAAGGTGGTGATTGCCGCGGGCGGAGGAGGAATCCCGGTCGTGCGCGGCCGCGACGGGCAGTGGCGCGGAATCGAGGCCGTCATCGACAAGGACTTCGCATCGGCTCTGCTGGCGGCCGAATTGAAAGCAGAGTTGTACGTGATCCTCACCGGCGTTCCGACGGTCGCTATCGATTTCGGGAAGCCGGCTGAGCGCGCGGTCGATCGTTTGACCGTCGACGAAGCCGAGAAGCATTTGAAGGAGGGTCAATTTCCGGCGGGTTCAATGGGCCCGAAGATCGAAGCCGCGATCCAGTTCGTCCGCGCGACCGGAGGCGAAGTGTTGATCACGGACGTCGAACACTTTCGCGACGCGTTGGAAGGACGGGCGGGGACGCGCGTCACGCGCTAGAGGTTTTCTTGCACGCGTCGCACGGGCAGATCGCGCGCAACCGCTCGTAGGTCCACATCCCGTAATTGTGGCTGTCCGCCCAGTTCGGCTGCAGCGCGTAATTCCCGACGGTCGTGACGCTGGTGAGCTGAAACGAGGCCGGCGTGTAGCGCGGCTTCGGACCCATCGCCATGCGTCCGAAAAGATCCGGCTCGCCCGAGCATCCCGCGCACGGGCACGCGCGACGAAGCTCCTCGAGCGAATAGTATGATTCGTGGCCGTCGTCCCAAATCACGACGAGAAGATCACCGAGCACCTGATATGAGTTGGGGCGCATGCCGACTTACAAACTGACAATCGAGTACGAGGGCACTCGCTACTCCGGTTGGCAGGCGCAGGGTAACACGCCGAAAACGATCCAGGGCCGGCTGATGCGCATC
This sequence comes from Acidobacteriota bacterium, assembly GCA_030948915.1. GTDB lineage: Bacteria > Acidobacteriota > Thermoanaerobaculia > Gp7-AA8 > Gp7-AA8 > Gp7-AA10. The sequence goes on along the minus strand of JALYZI010000055.1, from coordinate 874 downwards.
GCGACCGAGGTGTTGGGGGACGCCGACATCGGTGGCGCTGGTCGCACGGACGCGGGAGTCCACGCGGCAGGGCAGGTCGCGCATCTTCGAATTCACAAAGCCGTCGATCCGCTTCTCATGACGCGCAAGATCAACGACCTGCTTCCGCACGACATCAACATCCTCGATGCCGTCCGCGCGAGCGATCGCTTTCACGCACGGCACGATGCGATATCGCGCGTCTACCTCTATCAGATTGCAACTCGCCGCACGGCGTTCGCGAAGTCGTTTGTCTGGTGGATCAAGGACCGGCTCGATTTCGACGCGATGCGCAAAGCGGCCGCCATCATTCCCGGCCGTCACGATTTCAGCGCCTTTACCGACCGGCGCTTGAAGGCTGATGAATCGCGAATCGTTGTCGTCGACGGGTTCAATATCGCGCAGGAAAACGATCTGATTCTCATCCGCATTGTCGCGTCCCATTTTCTGTGGAAGATGGTTCGCAAGCTGGTCGCGTATCTCGTCGAGATCGGGCGAGGCGCTCCGAACGATCTCGAAAAGCGGTTACGGGAAGATGCGGAGATCTTTCAGCCAACCGCTCCGCCATCGGGACTCTTTCTCGAAGCGGTTACGTACGGTGAAGCGTTCACCCGGCCGCTGGCTTCGATCATTCCGGTGTTCAGCGGGCGATGAGCGAAAACGAAATCATCGCGCGACTCAGCCGGCTGTTTCCGCGCATCGGCGATGATGCGGCCGTTCTCGACGATCTCGTCATCACGACCGACATGCTGGTCGAAGATGTCGACTTCACGCGCGTCGTTCCGATCGAATTCGTCGCGCGAAAGAGTCTGGCTGCGAATCTTTCGGATCTGGCAGCGATGGGCGCCACGCCGGC
>JALYZI010000050.1 GCA_030948915.1 Acidobacteriota bacterium | reverse complement strand
GCTGCCGGCGTGATCACGCGGTCGGTATCGATCACCAGGAGGTTCGGCCCGTCGGCTCGCGCGCGCACGACGATCTCGCGAGTGCTGAACGCGCGCGTTGCGCGAAATGCGTCAACAACCTTTCCATTGAGCCGCACGACGATGTCAGGCGGAGTGTGGAGCGCATCGAGCGGCACGTAGACGTTGAAGGTCAGCCGGGCATCGCCGGCCAGCGGCGGCAATCGCACTTCACCGTGACTCCCCATCCACCGCCACGCCTCGGTTCCCTCCCCCTCCTCCCAATACCAACCCTTTCCGAACACGACCAGGTCGGTAATCGGCTTCACAGAGGCCTCGAAGTAGCGGTGCCTGGCGAGATCCCACAACCGGCCGCGCGGCCGCATGAAGTTCTCGGCGCGCGGTGACGTACTCACGTTTTCGCGCACGTAGTAGCCCGGCTTGCGTGCCGCCCAACTCGGCGGCGGCTCCTTGTCTTCGATGAATCGCAGCGTGTAGTCGGGCAGATACCAACGCGCGTACGGCACCATCGTCTCATCGACATAAATTGTGGCGGTCTGCCGATCGACGTGATTGCGAATCCAGTCGACGGCCGCCACCGGCGGCGCGATGCTCGGCCGCACTACCGACAGCGCCGGCCAGGTCCAGGCGATCATGACCGCGACGACGACGGCCGTTCCGATCAGTTCGAGCCGTCGCGTCACGAACTGCAGCCCGTCGGCAGCCAGGATCGCGATCATCGGCACATAGCCGATCGAAAAACGGCTGGCGCTGAAGTGATCGAGCATCAGCCAGCTGGCGAGCGAGAAGACGCCGAAGGTCGCAACAACAACCAGCGATTGCACACGCGCGCGCGCGAGCGCGATCAGACAAAGGCCGGCGATGATCGCGTTGATCACTGGCGCGCGATACGGCATCACGAAGAAATCGTCGAAGACGCGCCACAGCGGCGGGCGTGTCGGCGAGAGAAACGAATCGACGCGCGCGATGTAGGCCTGATGCAGATGCACCGCCTCACGGTAGTCGTGCCATCCTGTGAGATACGCGGCTGCGAGGTAGCTGACGGCGATGATCGCCACGAGCGCGGCGAGGGCGCCGATCACACGCGCGATGCTTCTCCGAAACTGAAACATGCTGGCAATCAGGATCGGCACAAATCCGATCAGCAGATTCTGTGGGCGGAATCCGGCCGAGATCGCGAGCACGATGGATCCGGCGAAGTAGGCGTTCGGATTGCGGCAGCCGGCGAAGAGCAAGGCCAGCGCGAGGATCACCAGCGTCATCGACGGCACATCGCTGAATGCGCCGCCGCCGTAAAACCAGACGTTTGGAAAGAACGCCAGCAGCATCGCCGCCGAAAGCGACGTCGAGAATCGCATTCGCAACTCTCGACAGAGAAAAAACATCGCGGGAACGATCGCGATGGCGCCGAGGAAGCTGAGGGCCTGGAGGGCGTGGAAGTCGCCGAAGCCGAATTTGCGGATCACTTTCGCCGCCAGAACATAGAGTGGAAAACCGGGAGGGTGCGGGCGATGCTGCGCGACGTTGAAGTGATCGAGGGACAGCATGAAAAGCACTTCGTCCCAATCCCACGGAGTCCGCGCCAGTGCGAACCATCGGCTGACGGCAGCCACGAGGGTCGCGCCGATGAGCATCCAGCGTTCGCGAGAGGCCAGCGGTTCGGGAGAGCGCTCCAGCGATCGCCACCACTCCTGCAGCGTCAATCGGCGGCCGAGCTCGGTCAACGGCACCATTCTCGCAAAAACCTGGCTGCATGCCCGGAAAACCCGTGAGGAGGCGATGGGCTCTCGACCTCCACGGCATTCGCCGCGTCGGGACCAAAGAGACCGGCTTCAGCTACCAGCACTCCGACGGGCGCTCCATCGCCGATGAGAAGACGCTGGCGCGAATCCGCCGGCTAAGGATTCCACCGGCCTGGCGCGAAGTCCGTATTGCGCGCGGAGAGTCGTCGCCGCTGCAGGCCGTCGGCGTCGACAAAAAAGCGCGCACGCAATACCTCTATCACCAGAAATTCCGAGCGCAGCGCGAGGAAGAAAAGTTCCAGCGCGTCGTGGAATTCGGTGAATCCCTTCCGCGACTGCGCCGCCAGGTGCGCAGCGATCTCCATCGTCCCGACCTCAATCGCGATCGCATCCTCGGCGCCATCGTGCGCCTCATCGATCAGGGTTTCTTTCGCGTCGGCAACGACAAGAGCGCGCGTTCCGAATCGACGTACGGCCTGACCACGATTCGCGCCAAACACGTGAAAGTCGAAGGATCGAAGGTGCTGTTCGACTACATCGGCAAGTGGAAGAAAGCGCAGAAGCGGGCGATCGACGACCGCGAGGTCGCGGAAATCGTGCGCGCGCTCCAGGGTCTGCATCAGAAAGAACTGTTCGCGTTCATCGACGGCGGCAAAGTGCACGACGTGAAGGACCGCCACGTCAACGATTACATCCAGTCGATCATCGGTGAGACGTTCACCGCCAAAGACTTTCGGACGTGGGCCGGGACACTCCTCTGCTCGATCGCGCTGGCCATGGAAGGTCAGGGCGCCAGCAAGACCGAACGGAAACGAAAACTGCGGCGCGCGATTCAGGCGACCGCCGAACAACTCGGCAACACACCCGCGGTCTGCCGGTCGTCGTACATCTGCCCGCGCATCCTCGAGGAGTACAGCGAGGGCCGGCCCTTCGAGCTGCTGCGCAAAGGCCGCCGCGGAAAACCGGTCGTGCGCGTCGGCCTCTCGATGGAGGAGCGCTCGCTGCTCAAGTTCCTGCGGCAGACGATCGCGGACCGGCGGCTGCGGCCAAGAGCAGCGTGAAATCAGGCGTCAGGCGCCAGGCGTCAGGCGTCAGGCGTTGGGTGGCCGGGCCTGACG
>JALYZI010000051.1 GCA_030948915.1 Acidobacteriota bacterium | reverse complement strand
GAGCCCCGCCCGTCCCCTCAGGACTCAGGACTCAGGACTCAGGACTCAGGACTCAGGACTATGCCTTTTCTATCGTACACAACAGTGGGAACTCCTGCTCCCGGGCCATGGCGGTCGTTTTGGCGACCTTCATTTCGGCGACTTCAAGTGTGTAAACGCCTGCGACGCCGATTCCTTTCACATGGACGTTGAGCATGATCTGGATCGCCTGGTCCTCGGGCAGGTTGAACACGGATTCCAGAACGTGGACGACGAAGTCCATGGTGGTGTAATCATCGTTGTGCAGCAGCACTTTGAATAGCGGCGGCTCCTCGGTTTTTTCTTCGGCCTCCGCGACGGGCAGCTCTGCAGATTGCGGAAGCATCGCGGCTTAGAACGCGCCGAATTCGAACGGTGTTCCGCGTCCGGCCGCGACCGCGCGTTCGTAGACGATGGCCGCCGCGGCGACGTCCTGCAGGGCCATGCCGGTGGAATCGAAGATGATGACCTCGTCGTCGCGCTCCCGCCCGCGCTTTTTGCCGGCGACGATCTCCGACAGCTCGGCGTAGACGTCTTCGGCCCGCATCGCGCCGGCATCGATGGCGTGATGCAGGTCGCCGATCGTGCGGCACTGCTCGGTCACATCCGTCACGACTTTGCTCGATGCCATCAGCGACGGCGCGACCTCCTGCTTTTCCTCGCTGTCGGCACCCACGGCCGCGACGAACGTTCCGGGATGCACATGCTCGAGAAATGCTTTGCGCGCTGGGGTGCATGTCATCACGATGTCCGCCCACACCGGCGCCGGCACCACCTCGGCGCCGATGTCTTCCGCAAAATCAGCGGCTACGTCGCGATTCGAATCGAACGCAAAAATGCGATCGAGCTTGCGCACGCGCTGCAGCGCCCGCGCCTGGATCCTTCCCTGATTGCCGCAGCCGAAGATCAGGGCCGTCTTCGCATTCTCGCGCGCGAGATATTTCGCGGCGACAGCCGTGGCAGCGCCGGTGCGCAGGATGGTGATCTCGATCGAATCCATGACCGCGAGAACGCGGCCGTCGTTGGCATCACAAACGATGATCACGCCTTTGATCCGCGGCTTGGCCTCGAAGAAATTGCTGTTCATCTTCGCGGCGAATCGGTCGCCTGCGATGGCCGCTTTGATGTGAAAGGCGCCGCCATTGCCGTGCACGCCGGCGATCGCCGGGCGCGGCACCTGGCCGCGGCCGAGGAGGCGGAAGGCGTTTTCGACGGCAGTGATGCAGTCGTCGATCGTCAGCAGATCGGCGACATCTCTTCGAGTGAGGAGCAGCGTCATGTCAGATACTCGTCGAGGGATTTCCCTTGCCCAACCTCGATGGGCTGTTGGCCGCGGCGAAAAATCCGCGCAGGCTTCAGCCCGAGGAGCGTGCAGGACTCATCCTCGACAAGGAGCATCGTTCCTTCCCGCAACCCGACCACCGGCGTCGTGTTCTCTTCGTGAAATTCGCGCAGTCGATCTTCGCGCGTCTCGCCTTTGTGCGTGGAATTCGGATCGGGATCGAGATAGTGACCGTTGATCTGGAACGGAATGAATCCGAATGCGTCGAGCGATGGGCACTCGACGATCGGCATGTCGTTCGTCGTGCGAATCGTTGGACACGTCACGATGCTGCCGGCGCTCGAGCCGATGTAGGGAAGTCCTCCTCGCACGCGTTGGCGGATCGTGTCGAGTAGATTGCGGTCGTACAGCTTCTTGAGCAGCCGGAAAGTGTTTCCGCCGCCGACGAAAATCGCATCGGCCGAGTCCAGCTGATCGACCGGAACGACATTGAATCCCATCCGGCCGAACCGCTCGCTCACTTTGGCGGTGTAGGCGTCGTGATCGAACGCCGCGAACGGCACGAACGCGACGCGTTTTTTTCCTTTGAGAAAGCGCCGGATGTCAGGCTCCGGATGGTCGAGGAAACCGTAACCGTGAACGACCGAGCTGGAGATGAGTAGTAATTTCATTTCGATTCAATCACCCATTTTTCGTAAACCTCGCCGGGCAGCTCGCGGACGAAGCGCGACGGCTCCATCAGGATATCCATTCCGCCGCGATCGCGCGCCATCACCGGGAAAACGAGGTAGAGCTCCTGCTTCGCGCGCGTCACGGCGACGTAGAACAGACGCCGCTCTTCTTCCTCGCCGGGAATCACCAGCTCCTGCGGATCGGGCGCATTCGGATCGATGATGCCTTCCAGCAGCGGCAGCGCCTCGTGAATCTTCGTGCGATCGATTCGGATGATTCCGCCCGGAACGCGAAGGGCGCGCTGCGATGGAAAGCGCCCGTCGGCGAGCCAGATCACGAAAACGATGCGCCATTCGAGGCCCTTGGCCTGATGCACGGAGGACAGAACGATTTTCTCGTCTTCCGGACCGACGACCGCGACGTCTTCGCCGGCGATCGGATTCGCGAGCGCGACTTCTTCGAGAAATGTGGTGACGTCTTCGTAGCGCAGCGCGTACTGCGCGAGCTGCTCGAGATCGTCGAGCCGCGCCTGCGCGTTCGCGAATTTCGATCGGGCGTAATCGGCGTAGCCTTTTTCGACGACCAGCGCGATGGATTCCGCTGGATTGCGCTGCATGCTCTCGCCGCTCAACGGCCGCAAAACTGAAGCGAGACTGCGCAGCGAAGCCTGAATGCCTCTGGACTGCGGCAGCTTGCTGCCGCTCTCGGACAGGAACGAACCCAGGGGATCGCGATCCTTCGAGATTTGTCCCCAGACATCGGAGGCGGTTTTATCGCCGATCTTCGGATAGAGCTTCAGCACGCGCTTCCATGACAGCTCCTCGCGCGGGTTCGTCATGATCTTCAGGTACGCCATGACGTCCTTGATGTGCGCCTGCTCGAAGAAACGGATGCCGGATCGGATCTCGTACGGAATCATCCGACGCGTGAGCTCCATCTGCAGCTCGAGCGACTGATAGTGCGATCGATAGAGGACCGCGATGTCGCTCAGCTTCTCGCCTTCGTCGCGAAGCTCGAGGATTCTCTGCGCGACGAACGACGCCTGCTCGAAGACATCATCGACGCCGACGACCGCGGGATCGGGGCCGTCGCCGCGCACGGCGCGCAGCTCTTTCTGGAACTGAAATCGATTGTGCGCGATGGTGTGATTCGCGAGCTGCAATATTTGCGGCGTGGAGCGGTAATTCGTCTCCAGCTTGTAGATAATTGCATCTGAAAATCGTATAGGAAAAGTGATGATGTTTTCGAACGACGCGCCGCGGAATGAATAGATCGACTGCGCGTCGTCTCCGACCACCATCACATTCCGCCGATGGGCAGCCATTCCGTCGACGACATCCGCCTGCAGCTTGTTCGTATCCTGGTATTCGTCGACCAGGATGTATCGGAACCTTCGCTTCAACACCTCGGCGATGTCGGCATGCTCTTCGAGGAGCAATTTCCAGTTGACGAGCAGGTCGTCGAAGTCCATCGCGTTCGCGTCACGCTTCCGTTCTTTGTAACGCCGGAAGACGCTGACAATCTCCTCCTTGTAGATCGCGAAATGCGGGTAGTTTTCCTCCAGATGGAGCTCCAGCGGCGTGCGCGTGTTGATCAGATAGGAGTAGATATCGACGAGGACATCGCCCTTCGGGAATCGCCGTTCGAGTGTCTTGATGCCGAGGGAGGAGATGGAGCCGTCCATCATTTCTTTGGCGTCTTCGTCGTCGAGAATCGAAAAATTCGATTTGTATCCGATCGGCTCGGCGTACTGGCGGAGGAGGCGATTGCCGACCGAATGAAACGTTCCGCCCCAGATGCGGCGGGTGTCGATTGTGACGAGCTGCTCGACGCGGCTGAGCATCTCGCGGGCAGCTTTGTTCGTGAACGTGAGCAGGAGGATCTCGGACGGATCGACTCCGTCTTCGATGAGGCGCGACACGCGATAGGTGAGGGTCCGCGTTTTCCCGCTGCCCGCCCCGGCAATCACCAGCAGCGGACCTTCGCCGGCCATCACGACCTCGAGCTGTTCCGGATTGAGCTCTTCGTCATATTTGACGCGGTACGTCTTTTGCGCCTTGACGGGCCTTTTGAGCGTGTAGCGGCGGACTTTGGCCACGCCTCTATTGTCCATCGTTCAGCGCCGGCATGATGTAATCGTACGAGAGGACATATGAAACGAATTCTCCCCGCGTTATTTCTCATCACCGCAGCATGCGGTTCATCATCCAATCCCAATCAGAGCGCGACGACCATCCAGACGCTGACGGTTGGCAACTACAGCGCCGAAATGGGTCCGTCGCCGGTCGGCGTCATCCCGGCAGCGACTCTGCACGACGCCGAGCGCAACAAGGATCTGGAAGTCTCGATCGAATATCCGACGCGCGGCGGTCCGTTTCCGATCGTGGTCTTCTCGCCCGGATATGGAAGCTCGGAACACGGATACGAGCCGCTGATTTCGTACTGGACGAGTAACGGCTACGTGTGCATTCGTCCGTCACATGCGGATGCCGGCGCGATCCCGACGACGCCTCCGCCCGCGCCGCCTGTGTCCACGGCGTCGCAGAATCGCCGCCGCGGTTCAACGCAGCAGGGGACGGTCATTCCGTTGCCGCCCCAGACGAATCGGATGGAAGATATCTACGACCGCGAGCGTGAACCGCAGTGGCGCAATCGCGCGCTCGACATCAAGCTGGTGCTCGATTCGCTCGGCGATCTCGAACGGCAGTTCCCCGAGCTGCAGGGAAAAATGGATCACGCGCGCATCGGCGTGGGCGGACATTCCTACGGCGCGTTGACCGCGCTTCTCCTCTCCGGCATGAACGGAACATTCGCCGATCCTCGGGTGAAAGCGGCGGTGGCGATGTCGCCTCCCGGTCCGTCGGAGAGCCGCGCGATCACAGCGCAATCCTTCACGAGTGTGAAGGTACCGGTGATGTTCATGACCGGGACGAACGATCGCGGCGCGAATCAGTCGGAAGACGCAAATTGGCGCAAGCAGGCGTTCGACGACAGCCCGGCCGGCGACAAATACTTCTTTCTCATCGACAGTGCGCGCCATTCGTCGTTCACCGGTCAGGTGAGCTTCTACGACATGACGCCGACGATGCCGACCACGTCATCGAGTCCGTACTACGGGCAGCAGCAGCCGATGCAGCAGCAACCGCGTGGAGCGATGGTGGTCGGTAACGATCGCCGGATTTTTCAGATGATCAAGATCGCGTCGCTGGCGTTCTGGGACGCGTATCTCAAGAGCGACCAGACCGCGCGCGACCTGCTGCAGCCGCAGAAGTTCGAGGGCGCGTTTACGGGGGCGCACATTACAGTGAAGTAGTTTCTAATCCTGAGCGCAGCGAAGGATCCCCCGCGTGCTTGAAGAACGTCGCCTCGATCCACGCTTTCCGCAGTGTGTTTCGGAGTCGCGATGCTTCGCGTTTCGCGGTGACGGTCAGCGGGCGGATGCCGGGATCGATGTGGCGATCGGTGCGCAGGCCGATATTCGTAAAGCCGTTCGACGCCAGCAATCGTTGCAGCGAGCGCGGCGAATAGCCGTACAGATGCGGAAATCCGAGCAGATTGCTGTGGCCGAGGATGGTGAGGTCACGCGACTGGATGTAGAGCGCGGCGTTAGGCGTGCGGATCACGAGTATGCCGCCCGGGCGAAGGACACGCCGCACGTTTCGCAGAATCCGCTTCGGGTCGTCGAGCTGTTCGAACGTGTTCCAGATGAAGACGCCATCGAAGGCGTGGCGATCGAATCCGCATTTCTCGAGCGGCTGCCCCCGGACTGCGTATCCGTGCGACCTGGCGAAGTGCGCGGTATCGCGTCCGACATCGACGCCGACCGCGTTCCATCCCGATTCGGCGGCCACGTGCAGAAATGCGCCGACGTAGCTGCCGATCTCCAGAACGCGTGCCCCCTTGCGCAGAAGTGGGCGGTACGCCCTCGCTTTGTGGCGAAAGACCTTGATTTGCGCGCGCAGCATGCGCTCCATGGCGAAGGGCGCGTAGGGATCGGTCTCGAACTTCGGCGATTCGCGTTCGCGCCGCACGAGGATCTCGCAATCGCGGCAGATCGCGATTTCAGCCTGCGCGTGATGCGCGACATCCATCAAATCCTTCTGCATCGCGGGATCGACGCGGCCGTCGATCCGCTCGCGATAGAAACGGCCGCGGAACTTCATCTCGCGCGCGACCGATTCGCATGAAGCGAAAACCTCGAGGTCTTCGCGGCCGCAGGAAGGACAGGGACGCACGACCCCTACTTCTTTTTCTTCGCTTTGGTTTTGCGCGCGGCTGGCTTCACTTTTTCGGGGAGTTTCGCGCTTCCGGTCTCGCGGTTCCACTCCTCGAACGTCTCCGGCGAGATTTTTCCTTTGACGAGGAGCTCCGCGAACTTCCTACGCTGTGCCTGGCTTTTGAACGGCATTTTTCGACACCATCTTGCTGGCGATCCATGCGAAGAGACCGAGGATGAGGCCGGAGATGACGCCGACGATGGGTCCGGTGCACAACATCATCACCCGCGGAGCGATCGGCAACGACTGCATCATCGCCGCTTCCTTCGCATGCGTCGCCACGTATTGGTCGAAAAGCAACACGTGGGCCGCTGTGATCCAGATGCTGTTCACGATGCTGACCAGCAGGCCGTGCAGGAAGTACTTTTCCGGCGCCATTTTGGCGATGAGGTAGGCGCAGATCAGGAAGATCGCGAGCCAGCAGAAGGGCTCGATGCTGGACGGAATGACGAATACCGTCGCGAAGGCCATTGCAAGGCCAAAAAGGGAGAGTCCGAAGATCAGTTTCCAGTGCATCGAGGCGAATCTTACCCCTCTGTTAAGATTTGCGTCTCCCCATGCAGGATTTCGACGAAAGTCTGCTCGGCAGCGCTGTTCGGGTCGCTGACCAGGGCATCGCGATCCTGACCCCCGCCGATCAGGCGACCGGGCCGCGCATCGCGTACGTCAATGACGGCTTCTGCAACCTCTTCGGAGTCACGCGCGAGGAGATCGTCGGCAACACGGTGGTGTCTTTCTGCATCGTGGAGCGGCACCACGCGATCCTTACCGACATGATGCGGCACATCTTCGAGAACCAGCCATTTTCGGGCGAGGCCATTGCGCAGCGGAAAGACGGCGCGGAGTTCGACGTCGATCTGCAGCTCGTGCCGGTCGGCGACTTCGGAGATCCGACGCACTGGGTCGCGTTTCTGCGCGACATCACCGACAGCAAGAATCAGCTCGTGATGCTGCGCCGTCAGGCAACGCTCGACGTCCTCACGGAGCTGCCCAATCGCATGCTGCTCCTCGAGCGGCTCGAGAAGGCGATCGACAACGCGCGCGACAAGAAAGGCATCACGGCTCTGCTGCTGATGGACCTCGATCGCTTCAAGGAAATCAACGACACGTTCGGCCATCACTTTGGCGACATGCTGCTCAAAGAGATCGCCGTGCGGCTTCGCAACCTCCTCAGTCCCAACGACACGCTCTCCCGCCTGGGCGGCGACGAATTCGGACTATTCCTGACGCGGGCCGCCGACTCCAGCGACGTGGCCTCGGTCGCGCGAAGGGTCCTCGACTCGCTGCAGCAACCGTTTGCGATCGACGGCCATATTCTCGAAGTCAGTGCCAGCATCGGGATCGCGCTGTATCCGACGCACGGTACCGACGCGCGCATGCTGCTGCGCCGCGCTGACGCCGCGATGTATGCGGCCAAAGAAGCGAACGTCGGCTACGCGTTTCACAACCAGGAGCACGAATCGCAGACGCCGGAGCAGCTCGCCCTGATCGTCGAGATGCGCGGCGCGATGGAGCGCGACGAGTTCGAGCTCTACTACCAGCCGAAGCTGCACATCAGCAGCGGACTGATGACTCGCGCCGAGGTGCTGATTCGATGGAACCATCCGAAGCGCGGATTTCTCGCGCCGGCCGCATTCATTCCGATCGCCGAGCGGACCGGTTTGATCAAGCCGATGACCGATTGGATCATCGACCGGATGTTGATGCAATGCCGGCAATGGCATGACACCGGTGCGCCGGTGCACGTCGCCGTGAACATTTCGGCGAAGAGCCTTCAAGAGCAGGCGTTGCCGGTGAAGATCCAGGCGGCGCTCGACAAGTGGAACATCGACGCGCGTTTCATGAAGATCGAGATCACCGAGAGCAGCATCATGGCCGATCCGGCGCACGCGCTGGCGATTACGTCGATGCTGCAGTCGATGGGCGTCCGTCTTTCGCTCGACGATTTCGGCACCGGCTACTCGTCACTCACGAACCTTCGCCAGCTTCCGATCGACGAATTGAAAATCGACAAGTCGTTCGTGATGGGAATGACCGCCAGCGAGGCTGACACGACCATCGTCCGCACTATGGTCGAGCTCTCGCACAACCTCGGCAAACAGGTCTGCGCGGAAGGAGTCGAGGACGAGCTGACATGGCGGCGGCTCGGCGAAATGGGATGCGATCTCGCGCAGGGCTACTGGATCAGCAAGCCGCTGCCGGCCGGAGATTTTCTGGCGTGGCTCGTCGACACGTTCTGGGGACTTCGCCAGGTCAAGCGGTCAGCGCGATCAGCTGCCCTGTGATCGACGCCGCGTCGGCGCTCAACAGAAACGCGATGGCGGCGTTCACGCGCTCGAGCGGCACTCCACCTTCCCCGAGCGTCGACGGAAGAAGCGCGTTCGCGGTGATCCGACGTTTTTGCAGTTCCTTTGCGAGCACTTCGATGTACGCGTTGAGCGCCGACTTTGCGGCCGCGTAGGCCGCGAGTCCGACGGGCTTCGTCAGCGAAGCGATCGAGCTGATCGCGACGATGCGGCCATCGTCTTCGATCTTGTCGCGAACGCTCTCGATGACGCGGACGCCGCTCATCACGCTGGCGTCCAACATCTTCTCGAAATCCTCGGGCCTCGATCCGGCGGTGAATGCGCCGGCAAGATGGAGAACGCCGAACGCCGAATCGACTTTGGGAAGATCGCCGCGGTCGATCGCGATGCAGCGATACTCTTTTTCGAAACGCGCGACGACGGCGTGACCGAGGTTGCCGGTCGCGCCGGTGATGAGGAGAGACTTCACTTGTTGTTTGCGGTCAACTTCTGGATTCGCTTGTACTCGCGTTCGACGGCCCACGAGCGGTCCTTGTCGAACATCGGAGGCAGCGTATTCGCGTACGGGGTTCCGGTCAGCTCGAATGGATTTGGAATCTTCGCGCCATCCTCCAGGCGGGCGCCGGGGAGCGGCGCGAGAAACGGCAGGTAGAAGATGCGAAAGTCCGTGCCCAGGGCGTGGATCTCCACGTAACCGGCGTGCCACTCGACGCGCTTTCCGACGGACGCCGGACGATCGTCGGGATTCAGGTCACGCCATGCCTGGAGCTTCTCGGCGTCGTCGTCTGCGAAAGCGGCAGTCGCGAGGAGGAGCAGGGCAACGGCTGCAATGCTCTTCATATCCCTACGACGTACGTTACTGCATTACGGTTCTGAGCGCGCGCGGTCTCTGCGGAATCTGCGTTCCGGTCAGCACGAGAGCATTCGGAATCTCCTGCGTTGTTCGCGGAAACGAATACGGAAGCGGCGCGAGCAGCGGCAGCCAGACGACCTTGATATCGGCGGCATGCGAGTGGATCTGCGTAACGCCCAGGTTCGTCTGGACGCGGGACTGCTCGGGCGGCTTGACCTGCAGGATCGTCGGAGCGGGTTCAGCAGCGAACGCGGTCGCCGATAACATGAAGAGCGACAGCGAGATCATCAGTCTTTTCATACTGATAGGTTTCGCAATCGGCATGCCGTAGGGGAAGGGTGCGATAGTCAACTTTTCGCTCCATGCCAACGTACTTATTGGTACCATCGCTGGACCACAAAAAGTGAGCCCCTTCGTGAAAATCCCGCTGTCCGGTGTGCGCTCGGCATTCCTGTCAACGCTTGCGTCTGTCGCGCTCAGTGTCACTGCGCTCGCGCAGGTACCGCCGCCAACAATCGCGAGCTGCTATCCCGCTGCGGGGCCGGTGGGGACTTCGATCAGCGTAAATGGATCAAACCTTACTGGGGCAACATCGCTGAGGTTCAACGGGACTGCTGCGACGTTCGTCGTCAACAGCATCACACAGATTTCGACCACTGTCCCACTGGGCGCCACCTCGGGTCCCGTGACTGTCACGACGCCAGGTGGAACAGCAACCGGTCCATCATTCACGGTCAACACGTCGCCTCCACGGATTGCGAGCTACTTTCCTACTTCTGGTCCGGTGGGAACCTCGATCAGCATTAATGGCACGAGTTTCATCGGGACGAGCTCGGTCAAATTCAACGGTGTGGCTGCGACGACCTTCACGGTCCAAAGCGATACGCAGATCGCCGCGAATGTTCCCGCCGGGGCAACGACAGGGACCGTAACGGTTACCACGTCGCTTGGCACCGGCACGGGTCCAACGTTCACAGTCAACACATCGCCGCCGACGATCACGAGCTACTACCCAACCTCTGGTCCGGTGGGCACTTCGATCAGCATCAACGGTGCGAATTTCATCGGGACGAGCTCGGTGAAATTCAACGGTGTGGCCGTGCCGACTTTCACGGTGTACAGCGATACGCAGATCGGCGCGAATGTTCCCGCCGGCGCGACAACAGGACCCGTAACGGTCACCACGTCCGTCGGTACTGGCACGGGTCCAACGTTCACTG
>JALYZI010000046.1 GCA_030948915.1 Acidobacteriota bacterium | reverse complement strand
CGCAGACCAAAATCCTCGGCGCCGCGAAGCTGACCGGAAAGTTCCCCGGCGGCTGGACCGTCGGCGTGCTCGACGCGCTCACGGACGCCGAGCGCGCCCGCTTCGTCAGCGGAAATACTTTCGGACGTCAGCAGGTCGAGCCGATGACGAACTACTTCGTCTCGCGCATGACGAAAGAGATCGGATCGGTTTCGCGCGTCGGCTTCATGCTGACGTCCGTCAATCGCCGCCTTCCGGAAGAGCTGTCGGACTTGCGCCGCTCCGCGCTCACCGGCGGCCTCGATGGCTACACGCGCCTCGGCGATCAATCGTGGATTCTCGAAGCGTCGGGGTACGGCACCAGGGTCGGCGGCAGCAAAGAGTCGATCGCGGAGACTCAGGAAGCATCCGCGCACTATTACCAGCGGCCCGACGCGACGAGTTTTCATTTCGATCCGGCCCGCACTTCGCTTTCGGGATGGGGCGGCAGAGCGATGCTGGCGAAGAGCTCGGGCCTGTGGCGACCTGTCATTCAGGTGCAGGCGTATTCGCCTGGATTCGAGACGAATGACATCGGCTTCCTGCAGCGCACCGACATCATCTCGACGCACGCGGTGATGCAGTACGTGAATCAGGATCCCTCGCCGCACTTCCGCGAGAAGTACATGTTTCTCGGCGTCTGGCAGAACCGCAACTTCGATGGCGACACGCTCGAGCGCGGCCTGTTCGCCGAGTGGTTCGGTGTCACGAGCAACTATTGGCATCCCGACATCTCGCTGGTCGTCACTCCCGGTGCGTTCGACGATCGCCTGACACGCGGCGGGCCGGTCGTACGCACGCCGCTTTTCTGGTCGTGGGACGCCACGATCGGCAGCGATGACCGAAAGAGTTTCTCAGCCGTTCTGTCCGGGCATCTGGAAGGGAGCCGCGACAAATCGTACGGGCGCTCGATCACGATGACGCTGACGGCGCGGCCGATGTCGAACCTGCAGCTCAGCGCATCTCCATCGTTCAATCGCGGACACACATCGACGCAGTACGTGACCGCGTTTGATGATGCCGCCGCCACCGCGACGTTCGGGCGGCGATACGTGTTCGCGCATCTCGATCAGCGTTCCTTCGAATTCGGTACGCGCGCCGACTGGACCGTCACCTCGCGTTTGTCGTTTCAGCTTTACCTGCAGCCGTTCGTTGCCGCGGGCGACTATCACGACTTTCGCGCGCTGGCCGCCGCCCGCACGCGCGACTACACGCCGACGTCGGCGCCTAACAATCCGAACTTCAACTTCCGCAGCTTGCGGGGAAGCGCCGTCGCGCGGTGGGAGTTTCGTCCCGGCTCGGCGCTCTATGTCGCGTGGAACGAGAATCGCGCCGCGGTCGCGCCCGTCGGCGATTTCCGCCTCAGACGCGACCTCAACGCGATCCCGAATGCGCCGTCGCACGATGTCTTCCTCGTGAAGGTGTCGTACTGGCTGCCGCTGTAGAAACGAAAGTCCTGAGTCCTGAGTCCTGAGTCCTGAGTCACGCCCACCCTAGGCGAAGATGAAGAGGGGTTTGATCGCTGACACGAATGAGCTGCGCGCTGATGTGGACCTGGTCGTTTCCGCGACGCACGCTGCCTTCGAGGATGTAACCTCCAGGTTCGCGGCCGATTTCGTTGATGTGCTTTTTCGCAGAACTCAGGACTCAGGACTCAGGACTCAGGACTTCGTGTTCCCCCCGGCCTACCTCTTGCAGTTATCCTGACTGTTCCCCGCCCGGATGATCGCCCACGCTCTGCCCGGCGGAGACGGAAGGCTAAGCCTATGAGTTCATTGGGATCCAGGCCGCGGACGCCGCTGATCAAAATGGTTGACACCGCCGCTGGGCGCAAAGAAGTCCGGCGGAAGGACCTGCTCCTCAAAACCGGTGCGCTCCAGAACGCCATCCTCAACAGTGCCAACTTCTCCAGCATCGCCACGGACGAGAAGGGCGTCATCCAGCTCTTCAACGTGGGCGCCGAGCGCATGCTCGGTTATGCGGCGACCGAGGTAGTCGATCAGATCACGCCGGCGGACATTTCCGATCCCCAGGAGCTGATCGCCCGCGCCGCCACGTTGAGTCGCGAGCTGTCGACGAGGATCACGCCCGGATTCGAAGCGCTGGCTTTCAAAGCCTCGCGCGGCATCGAAGACATCTACGAGCTGACCTACGTCCGCAAAGACGGGACGCGCTTTCCGGCCATCGTTTCAGTCACCGCACTGCGCGATGATCAGCAGGCGATCATCGGCTATCTGCTGATCGGTACCGACAACACCGCGCGCAAGCAGGCCGAAGAGGCCCTGCTCAAGGCGGGGGCCCTGCAGAGCGCGATTTTCAACAGCGCAAATTTCTCCAGCATCGCGACCGATGCGAATGGCGTCATTCAGATCTTCAACGTTGGCGCCGAGCGGATGCTGGGCTACAAGGCCGAGGAAGTGATCAATCGGATCACGCCGGCCGACATTTCCGATCCGCAGGAGATCATCGCCCGCGCCGCCACGTTGAGTCGCGAGCTGTCGGCCGAGATCACGCCCGGCTTCGAAGCGCTGGCGTTCAAGGCCTCGCGCGGCATCGAAGACATTTACGAGCTGACCTACGTCCGCAAAGATGGGACGCGCTTTCCGGCCATCGTCTCGGTCACCGCACTGCGCGACGATCAGAAAGCGATCATCGGCTATCTGCTCATCGGCACCGACAACAGCGCGCGCAAGCACGTCGAAGAAAAGCTGCGGTTCGCCGAGGAGAGTTTTCGCATGATGGTGGACAGCGTTTCCGACTACGCCATCGTCATGCTCAGCCCCGACGGCAACGTCGTGAGCTGGAACAGCGGAGCGCAGCGCATCAAAGGCTTCACCGCCGAAGACATCCTGGGCAGGCATTTCGCCCGTTTTTATCCATTGGAAGACGTCGCCGACGGAAAACCGCAGCGCGATCTCGAAGTCGCCGCCACCCTCGGCCGATTCGAAGTCGAAGGCTGGCGCGTTCGCAAAGATGGATCGAGCTTCTGGGCCAATGTGGTCATCACCGCCATCCGAGATCAGGCTGGCGAGCTGCGCGGCTTCGCAAAGCTGACCCGCGACCTCACCGAGCGACAGCGTATCGAGACCGAGATGACCGACGCCAAGGCCGCCGCCGAAAAAGCGAACCTGGCGAAATCCGATTTCCTCTCCAACATGAGTCACGAGCTGCGCTCGCCACTCAACGCGATCCTCGGTTTTGCGCAGTTGATGGAATCCGATTCGCCCGCACCGACCGATTCTCAGAAGGAAAGCATCATCCAGATTCTCAATGCCGGCTGGTATCTGCTCGATCTGATCAACGAGATCCTCGATCTGGCAGTCATCGAGTCGGGAAAACTCTCGATGTCGCAGGAACCGGTCTCGGTCGCCGAGGTGATGAACGAGTGTCAGGCGATGATCGAGCCGCAGGCGCAACGCCGCGCCATCCGCATGACATTTCCCCGGTTCGATGTTCCGGTGTGCGTTCATGCCGACCGAACCCGGCTCAAGCAGGTCATCATCAATCTTCTCTCCAATGCCATCAAATACAACGCGATGGGAGGGACGGTCGTCGTCGCCTGCTCTGCCGAGGATGCGTCAGGACGCGTCCGCATCACGGTTACAGACACCGGAGCCGGGCTCTCCTCGGAACAGATCGGCCAGCTCTTTCAGCCCTTCAACCGATTGGGCCAGCAGTCGAATGCAGAGCAGGGAACAGGCATCGGTCTGGTCGTGAGTAAACGGCTCATGGAACTGATGAATGGTCTCGTCGGCGTCGAAAGTAAAGTGGGCACGGGAAGCGTCTTCTGGATCGAACTGAACTCCACGGCTCAACTGCCGGTTCCGAAGCACGATCACGCCGAGGTCACACCGGCGCTTCTCCCTGGCGCCGCGCTGCGCACGTTGCTCTATGTGGAAGACAACCCCGCAAACCTGAAGCTCGTCGAACGCCTCATCGCGAGGCGGCCCGACCTGCATTTGCTCACGGCCATCGATGGAACGACGGGCGTCGAGCTCGCGCGCTCCGCGAAACCGGAAGTGATCCTCATGGATATCAACCTGCCGGGGATCAGCGGCATCGAAGCGCTGATGATTCTGCGGGCTGATCCGACTACTGCACACATTCCGGTGATCGCGCTGAGCGCCAACGCGGTCCCTCGCGACGTGCAAAAAGGCCTCGATGCCGGGTTCTTCCGCTATCTGACCAAGCCGATCAAGGTGGGTGAGCTGATGGACACCCTGAGCGCGGCGATTGAATTCGTAGATAAGGGGGCTGGCGTCAATTAATGGATAGCAAGATTCTGATCGTCGACGATCAGCAGTCGAATGTCCGCCTGCTGGAACATGTGCTCCGCCGCGCCGGCTTCGTTTCGATCACCACCGCGACAGATCCTGGCGCGGTCGTCGCGATGCACCGCGAGCATCACTACGACGTGATCCTTCTCGATGTCCTGATGCCGGGACTGAGCGGATTTGACGTGTTGGAAGCCCTCGGCCGCGATGCGCCGGTTCTGATCATGACCGCCGATCCGCGCCATCACACTCGCGCCATGCAGGCCGGCGCGCGAGACTTCATCAGCAAGCCCTTCGTACTCGCCGACGTCGTCGAGCGCGTCACGAGGCTGCTATCGGAGAACAACGCCGATAACTCTGAGCAGGAAACCGAGAAAAGCACAGGAGTGGCTCACGGAGTGCAGGGGATGAAGTCATGTCATACCTGATTGTCATCATTGTGGGCGCCGTTGTCGGATTCGTTGCCGGGCAGTATTTGAAGGGCAGCGAACACGGAAAGGCCATTGACGCCGTCGTGGGCGGAGTGGGAGCCTGCGTTTTCGTTCTTCTTTCGCGCATGGTCGGCCCGGCCGGCGCGGCGGGATGGTTCATGAGCACCGTCGTCACCATCATCGGTGCCGTACTGACTTTGTTCATCATGCGTCAATTCATGATCCGTAAGGCGGTTCCTGTATCCAAACCGCGCCGGCGTTTCTAGCCATTATGGACAGAGAGGTCGTTCGAACTACGGCGGGGCGCGTCCTCCGCAGTGACGATCTCGCCGCGAACGAACGAGAATCGGTGACCGCATTTCTGCGCGCGAATCCCGCGATCGGAAATCCTCACATGGTCCGATGCGATTGGTGCCATCGCACGCAGATGCTCTTTCGCGACGAAGAGAAGGACGCTTTTACACGGAGTGGTCGCGGCTGGCGTTGCTCGACATGCGACAACCACGCGGCCAGCCAGGAAGTCCGCTTCTAATTACTCGTCCCCCGTCCGCAGCGTCGCGCTCCAGTCACCCTCGGCGTCGCGAACCAAGTCGACCTGCCACGGCTGACAGCAGACCGGGCAATCCTGCACGTACGACTGCCGGCTCCAGCCCTCATCCTCGACGCTGAGCTCGGCCATCTCTCCGCAGTAGGGGCACATGACCGGAATGCATTCGCTCACAACGACTCCCACAGCGCGATCGCAGCATACGCGCGCCACGGACGCCACCTTTCCGCACGCTGGAGCAGTTTCGCCGGATCGATACCGATTGCGGCCGCCGCTTTGCGCAGACCGAGGTCGCTGTGCGGGAAGGCGTCGGGCTCGCCGAGCGCGCGCATCGCGATGTAATGCGCCGTCCAGGGGCCGATGCCTTTCAGTTCTGTCAGGCGCTCGATGGTTGCATCGAGCGACGCTCCGCGCGTGAGAATCGACGGATCGCCGGCGACGGCTTGTTCGAGCGCGCGAATCGTGTTGATGCGGGATTTTGGCATGCCGCTCCACTCCGAAGTCGCGAAGCAGCGGTTCATGATGGTCGTTGCGCCGCGGACGCTGATTTGTTGTCCGACAATCGCGCGCACCGCGACTTCGAACGGTTCCCACGCCCCCGGCACGCGCGGACCCGGACGGAGCGCGAGCAGCGGACGCAGAACTTTGTCCTTGGCCAGGTGGGCATCGATCGCTGCCGGATCGGCGTCGAGATCGAATGTTCTTCGCGCGCGCACGACCAGCGCGTCAGTGCCGGCAGAGGCAATCATTCGCAACGCATGCACTCCATCAGGCTCGATCGTGACCGGGCCGCGCGTGTACCGCACGCCGTCGAACGATTCGATGCCGTTGATCGCGCGGTCGCCGAGAAACTTCGCAATCGCCTCCCACCGGAATGGCGGGCGGAAAGTCAGACGAATCGAAAAGTCGCGCTCGCTCACGCTTTCGAGTCTATCCTCCCCGCGATCGTCCTCAGCACTCAGCACTCACCACTCACCACTAAACACGAACTGTGATCTGATCTCGCATTGGAGGCTCCTATGGATAGCAAACAGATTGGTGAGAAGCTCGTCGGACTGTGCAGCAAGGGCAAAAACATCGACGCCATCGAATCGTTGTACAGCAAGGACGTCGTCAGCGTCGAAGCGATGTCGGCGGGCCCGGACATGCCTGCCGAGATGCGCGGCATCGACAAGATCAAAGGGAAGAATCAGTGGTGGGTCGAGAATCATGAGGTCCATTCGTCGAAGGTCGAAGGGCCTTTTCCGCACAAGGATCGTTTCGCTGTGAAGTTCCACTACGACGTCACGCCCAAAGCCGGCCCGCAAAAGGGGAAGCGTTTTCAGATGGATGAGGTCGGGATCTACACCGTCAAGGACGGCAAGATCGTGAAGGAAGAGTTTTTCTACTCGAGCTAGTGCTCATCGGGACGCCCGCGCCCGCTTGCGGCGCCGGTACTCCGTCAGCACGATCCCGACCACCATCGCTGCGCCGATCACGAGGGATGACGTGATGCGGCTCAGATTGAGGCCGCCGTCCGCACGCAGCTTCGTGAGGATGTCGCCGAGTGTCGCGCCGAGCGGACGGGTGAGAACGTAGGCGGCCCAGAAGAGAATGCTCGGGGCGATATCGGTGAAGAAGTGCAACGCTGCGACGACCGCCAGCAGGCCCGCGAAAACGAGCGAGCCCTTCTGGAAGCCGAGGCCGGTGGTCGTCGCGACGAAATCCCCGAGCGCGGTGCCGAGCGTGTTCGACACCAGAATCGTCACCCAGTAGAAGATTTCGTCCTTGCGGTCGACGATGTTCTCGAATTCGATCTTTCCGGTCGAGAACCGCCAGATGAGCAGGATCGCGATGACGATACAGAACTCGATCGCTGACGACTTCACGTATCCCAGCTTGAGCGTGCGGTCCATGTAGTCGGAGGTCGTCGTGCCCACCGTCGTCGTGGCGACGACCACAGCCCAGTACAGAAATGGATGGAAGCGCTTCGCCGCGACTTGGAATGCGAGCGTTACCACGAAGAAGCCCAGGAAGATGAGCGTGCTGATCGCGTAGCCGAGTTTCAGAGTCATCGACAGCGCGTCGCCGCCAGTCTCGCCGACCGTCGTCGCGCAGATCTTGATCACCCAGAACGCGAAAGTAACCTCCGGGACCTTGCTCAGGGCGTTTGCGATTCCACGCTGCGGTTGCATTGGGACGCGGATTTTGCGTTTCCCAAGATGAACGCAGCATGAATTCCCATAAGATTGCGCGATGCGAAAGTCATTTCTGATCGTGACGATCCTGCTGGCCGCCACCGCTGCATTCGCCCAGAATCCACCCGACGTCCACGCCGGGCACCAGATGCCGGCTACTGCACCTGCCAATCCGGCAGTCGCCGAGTGGGCGAAGCAGCGTCTCGCGGCATCGCCGCGGCATCGCGAATGGGTGAAGGTCAAATCGGATAATCGCGAAGTCAACGCGTTCGTGGTTTATCCGGAAGTGAAGAGCAAGGCGACGTCGGTTGTCGTCATTCATGAGATCTTCGGCATGAGCGATTGGGTGCAGCTGGTCTCGGACGAAGTTGCCGAGGCGGGGTACATTGCGATTGCGCCGGATTTGCTGTCGGGGGTAGGCCCGCTCACCGACGCCACCGCAGTGGGGAAGGCGATCCGCGATCTCCCACCCGATCAGATCACCGCCGATCTCAATGCCGTTGCGGATTACGTCGCGAAACTTCCCGCGGCGAATGGAAGAGTCGCGGTCGCAGGATTCTGCTGGGGCGGTGGGCAGGCCTTTCGCTTCGCGACGAATCGGCCGACGCTCGCGGCGGCGTTCGTCTTCTATGGTCCGGGACCCGATTCGGTCGATGCGATCAAAGCGCCGGTGTACGGTTTCTACGCCGGCAACGATGCTCGCATTGGCGCGACTGTGGCCAAAACGCTGGAGATGATGCACAACGGCAAGAAAACGTACGAGGTTGTGACGTACGAAGGGGCGGGCCACGGCTTCATGCGCGCCGGCGATGCGCCGGACGCCTCGGAGGCGAACAAGAAGGCGCGCGATGAGTCGTGGGCCCGTTGGAAAACGCTGCTGAAAAATCTCAAGTAATCGTCCAGATCTCTACGGCGCGGTCGCGGCCCTCGGCGGCGCGTTCTTCACATACTTGTCGAACCAGTTGATGCGCTCGGCAAGCACGTGCAACAGGGTCTCGCGCGCGGCGTATCCGTGCGCCTCGCTCGGCAGGGTCACGTAGCGCACGGTCGCTCCATATCCCTTGAGCGCCATGTAGAAGCGCTCCGACTGAATCGGAAACGTTCCGGAGTTGTCGTCGGCCTCGCCGTGCATCAGCAGAATCGGATCCTTGATCTTGTCGGCATACCAGAACGGCGACATCTTCGCGTAGAGATCCGGAACTTCCCAGAACGTGCGGCGCTCGCTTTGAAAACCGAACGGCGTGAGCGAGCGGTTGTACGCGCCGCTCTCCGCGAATCCCGCGCGAAACAGACGCGAATGCGCGAGCAGATTCGCCGTCATGAACGCGCCGTAGCTGTGGCCGCCGACGCCGATGTGATCGCGATCGCCGACTCCCATCTCCACGACTTTGTCGATCGCCGCCTGCGCGCTGTCGACGAGCTGATCGACGTAATGATCGTTCGCGGTCTCGCCCGGTCCGACAATCGGCATGGTCGGGTTGTCGAAGATCGCATAGCCCGACAGGAGCAGGAACATGTGCGAGTAGCCACTGACCATCGTGAATCTGTTATTCGAGCCTGACACCTGACTCGCCGAATCGGCATCTCCGAATTCGCGCGGGTACGCCCACATGATGACGGGAACGCGATCGCCCTTCTTGTAGCCCGGCGGAAGATAGAGCGTCGCCGACAGCTTCACGCCGTCCTTGCGCTGATACGTGACGTACTGATGCTCGACGCCGCGAAGCTGCGGCTGCGGATCTTTGAAGTCGGTGATCGCGCGATCGCCCACGTAGTAATTCGGGGGATCCTTTGGTGTCTCACGACGCCTCAGGATCAGTTTCGCGTCGTCGTCCAGCGGCGCGATCGGCATCTCGTACGCATCGGACGCACTTCGAAAAACGCGTTCGCTCCCGAGCGTCTTCAGATTCAGACGATCGAGGAACGGACGATCGCCCTCCGGCGACGCTCCCTGTCCGATGAGATAGATCGAATCGCCGGCCTGCATGATCGGGCCATCGTCGCGGCGCGTGACCGGCGTTCCGGGATTGTCATACGCCGCGTCCTGCTTCCGCTCCCACAACTTCCTCGGCTCCGCCTCCGACTCGAGAATCCAGGTGCGCGTCTTGCGCGACGGACGATCGAATTCACTGAGCAGTCCGACGCCCTTCTCGGTGTAGGCGATGTTGGTAAATCGCCACTCCGTCTTTGTGATCTCTGTGCTCTCTGTGGTGAACGGTTCCCCGAGGCTCATGACTTTGTCCCGGAACGGAACTTTGTTTTTGAGATCACCGCCATCGAGCGCCTCGGCCCAGACCACTGTCGCCGGCTGATCGAGCCGCCACCGATGCGCCCGCGGCCCGGTCTCGACGCCGGTCAGCGGCACGCCTTCGCGTCCCGGACGTTCGGCGATCTTCTTCACGATCGAACCCTTGCGATCGAGGATCGTGACGTCTTCCGGAAATCCCAACAGCGGCAGGAGATGCGAGAAGGGACGCTTGATGGTGGTTGTCAGAATATACTCGCCACTCGGAGAGGGCGTGACGCTGCTGAAAATCGCGGGCTTTCCGATCGATGTCTTTGTGCCGGACGCGCTGTCGACCAGCGCGAGCTGACTCGTGAAGTAGTACTCGAAGAGGTCCTCGTCGTGTGCGGTCTTGATCATGTCTTCATACGTCGCGACCTGCGCGGCCTTACCGGCGTTTTCCTGAATATTCGGGCCGCCCGGTACCGGTGGCTCGGCCGGCGCCGGACCGCGTCCCGCCGGCACGAACTTGCAGACGAGCGTCGAGTTGTCGCGGAACCAGTCGCACGGATCGCCGGTCGTCGCGTTGAGATGATCGGCCACGACCTTCGCATTGCCGGTCGCAACACTCGCGATCCAGAGCTCGATGCCGTCGGTCTTCGTGTTGATGAACGCGAGTTTCGATCCATCGGGCGAGAATTTCACGTTGGAGAGATTCGCCTTCGGCGGAACGGTGACGCTGACTTCACTGCCGTCGGCGACTTTCTTGAGCGCGATCGCATAGATCAGCGGATTCCGTTGCGGTCCGAACGTCTTCGTGTTGATGCGCGCGCCGGCGATGCGCATCATCGGCTGCGAGAGCGCGGCGATTGTCGGCTGCGCTCTGCGCGATGTCAGCGCAAGGACTTTCTTCGACGGGCTGAGGGTCGCTTCCGGGAGCGGCTTCGCGTCAAAAGCGTCAATCACTTCCTTCGGCGGCAACAGGTACGTGGAGGTCGCGAGGACGAGCGAGAGAATCAGCATGGCGCGGATTGTACATTCGTGTCATCCCGAGC
>JALYZI010000028.1 GCA_030948915.1 Acidobacteriota bacterium | reverse complement strand
CTGACGCCTGACGCCTGACGCCTGACGCCTGCTAAACTGACGACACATGCCTCCTTCGGCGGCGGTGGTGCGTGATTCGCGGGTGACGCTGAGGGCGTTCACGCTGATCGCAGCGGTCCTCGCGATCGTTTTCGGCCTCTCGTTCTTCTTCAGCAACCGCGGCATCGCGGAGCTGCAGCGCGCGCGCAAACGCGTTGCGGACCTGCAAACGGACGTCAACCGGCTGCAAGCGGAAAACGTCCGCTTGCGCGCTGAGATCGAGAGCGCGAAGAAATCAACCTACGCTGTCGAGCGCATCGCGCGCGAAGACCTCGGCATGTCGAAAAAGGGCGAGGTCGTCTACATGGTGCCGCGGCACCAACCCCCTACTCCGAGCGCCCCCTAGCAATCTCCGCCGCCCGATCGACCTGGGCCGCGTAGTTTTCAATCAGCTTCGACACGATCTCGATCTGCTGATTCGCCTCGGTCCACTGCTTCTGCTCGATGGCCTCGCGCACGCCCGGCACAGTCTTTACGCCGTAGCCGGTGTAGAAGCCGGGGGCGTAGATCTGATGACGGAACCACGGCCGGCGCGGAAGGCCTTCCGGCAGAGTCAAAGCCTGTTCGACGTGCATCAGAGCCTGATCGAGCGCGGCCTCGCGCGGCGCCGCGTTAGGCGCATCGGAGGGCAGGAACGACGCGGCGCGATCGTAATTGCGCGCGCTCGTTTGAAGCCTGGCGACCGCATTCTGCAGCGGCGCGAAATTCAGGAACGGCGGGGCGGGCTCCGGCTTCGGCGACACATACGTGCGCGTCGGATCGGACGCGATCTCGAATGCACGTTCACGAATCAGCCGGTTGCGATCCTCGACGTCGTCGCGCGTCGTGTGCGCAAGCTTCATGAGCTCATCGACATAGCGTGAAAGCGTGTCGGCGAATGTCGTGAACTCGAAGGGGAGGACGTCCGCGTTCGCGAGCCGCAGAACCAGACGACCGGCAGTCTCCGCTTGCGCGACTCCATATTGAAAATTCGGATCGCCGAAACGGACGTAGTGATCGAACGAATCGTAGATGGAGTGATACGAGCCCCCGCCACCCTCCCCGCCATATCCGATATTCATCGCCGCGACGCCGGTGTGCTGCAGGAACGGCGTGTAATCCGAGCCCGATCCGAGCGCATCGAGGCGCATGAGGGTGCGATCGCGCGCTTCCTTGCGCAGCTCGGGAGTCCGAGCCAGAACCTGTTCGCGATCGCGCAGCCGCTCGAGCACCGAGACGTTGCGCTCGGGATCGTTGACGTCGCGCGCGACCTGCGTCATCAGGCGCTCGAGTGTGTGCGAGCCGCCGGCATCGAGAAAACCGCGCGAGTTCGAATCGGAATTGATGTAGACCACGCCGTGCTGGCGCAGCTCATCGCCATGTTGCTCCGCCCATTCGGTCGATCCGATGAGGCCTTCTTCCTCGCCGTCCCAGGCGCAATAGATGATCGTCCGCCGCGGACGCCATCCTGATTTCGCGAGCTCGCCGATCGCGCGCGCTTCTTCGAGCATCGCGACCTGGCCGCTGATCGGATCGCTCGCGCCGTTGACCCAGGCGTCGTGATGATTGCCGCGCATGACCCACTGATCGGCGCGATCGCTGCCGGGAAGCCGCGCGATGATGTCGCGCGCCGGGACCATCTTCCAATCGAATTCGAGTTGCATGTGCACGCGGGCAGGACCGGGCCCGAGGTGATAGGTGATCGGAAGCGCGCCGCGCCAGTCGGGCGGCGCAACCGGACCACCGAGCGCGCGCAGAAGAGGCAGCGCATCGCCGTAGGAAATCGGCAGGACCGGAATCTTCGTGAAGACGTCGACATCTTTTCGATCGAGCCGCTTTGCGCTGGCGGTCGCGCCGACGTTGGGAGTCAGCGGATCGCCCGGATGAATCGGCATGTCCATCACCGATCCGCGCTGCGCGCCGTTGTCGTTGCGATAAGGGCCCTTCGGATAAACGTCGCCCTGGAAATAGCCGTCATCGCGCGGATCGGAGTAAATGAGGCAGCCGATCGCGCCATGTTCGGCGGCCACCTTCGGCTTGATGCCGCGCCACGATCCGCCGTAGCGAGCGATCGCGATCTTGCCCTTCACGTCGACGCCGTGACGCTCGAGCTCTTCGTAGTCCGCCGGCACGCCATAGTTCA
Organism: Acidobacteriota bacterium; assembly: GCA_030948915.1. GTDB lineage: Bacteria > Acidobacteriota > Thermoanaerobaculia > Gp7-AA8 > Gp7-AA8 > Gp7-AA10. Next base: position 5,200 of record JALYZI010000028.1, on the reverse strand, counting down.
CGTAAACGAGATCGCCGGTGACATCGCCATCGATCGAGTACGCGTTGTAAACCGGCAACTGTTCGCTCGTCTGACCCGACGTAGCATCCTCGGAAACCGCCGGCTCGAAGAGCTTCGCGGTGAAGCGCTCCGGCGCGATCAGTTCCACGAGGCGTTTCTTCGGCGTCGGAAAGAGAACCTGAAACTCCTCGATGTTCGTGTCATATCCCCACGATCGGAAGAGCGATGCGATGAACTCTGCATTCTGCCGGTCGTAATCCGATCCGAGGTGATGCGGGCGCGCGCTGAGGCGCTGCATCCAGTTGCGGAGATTGTCGCGATTCATCTTCGCGTCGAATTGCGCTTCGAGCGCGTGCTCTTTGGCGGCATTCGCGGCGGTGAATCCGAGGATTGGTTTGTCGTTGGTAGTCTGCGCGAAAAGTGTGGCGGTGATGGCGATGGTGAGAAAGACGAGCGCACGGTGTTTCATGGGCGCGCATTGTAAAGTAGCCGGGCGATGTGCGGCATCAACGCGATCTTCGCCTACCGTGAACATACGGCTCCTGTCGACGAACATGAGCTGATTGCGACCCGCGAGTGCATGCGCAGCCGCGGTCCCGATGCCGCCACCGTCTGGATTTCCCCCGACGGCCGCGTCGGCTTCGGGCATCGCCGGCTCGCGATCATCGATCTGTCGCCCGGCGGCGCGCAGCCGATGTGCCGCGCGCAGAACGTCATCGTTTTCAATGGCGAGATCTACAACTATCGTGAGCTGCGATCGAAGCTCGAGTCGCAAGGCGTGCGATTCACTTCGCAGTCGGATACCGAAGTCCTGCTGCAACTCTATGCTGCGCGCGGACCGGAGATGCTCAACGATCTGCGCGGCATGTTCACATTCGCGCTGTGGGACGGATCGAAGCGCAGCCTGTTTCTCGCGCGGGACCCGTACGGTATCAAGCCGCTCTTCTATGCGGATGACGGCGGAACGATTCGCGTCGCGAGTCAGGTGCGCGCGCTGATCGCGGGCGGCCGCGTTTCGAAAGAATTCGACTCGGCCGGCGCTGTCGGATTTTTTCTGCGCGGCAGCGTACCCGAGCCGTTCACGATGTATCGCGGCGTGCGCGCGTTACCGGCAGGCTCATACTGTTTTATCGATGCGAAAGGCGCACGCGAGCCGGTGCAGTATTTTTCAATTGCCGAGACGCTGCGCGACGCCCTCGGGACCGCGCAACCGCGAGACGCCGAGACCGCTGTGCACGACGCGCTCGTCGAATCGGTGAAGTACCACATGGTTGCCGACGTGCCGGTTGGCGCGTTTCTGTCGGCAGGAATCGATTCGACGGCCGTGGTAGCGCTGGCGCGCGAGAGCGGCGCATCCGATCTGCAGACGATGACGCTGCGTTTCGCCGAGTATCACGGCCGGATCAACGACGAAGCGCCGCTGGCGGCGAAAGTCGCGGCGCAGTACGGCGTGCGGCATACGATCCGCGATCTGACGCACGAAGAATTCAAACGCGAGCTGCCGCGCGTCTTCGATGCGATGGATCAACCGACTGTCGATGGCTTGAACTCCTACTTCATCAGCAAAGCCGCTGCGGAGATGGGATTGAAGGTCGCGCTCTCCGGAACGGGCGGCGATGAGCTGTTCGGCGGATACACATCGTTTCGCGATATTCCGCGTTGGATCCCGCTAACGCGCCTGCTCGCGCGCATCCCGCACCTGGGCGATGCCGTCGCGGGCGCGAACCGGGCGTTGTCGCGCCGGTCGCGCCACATCAGTCCGAAGATGGGCGAGATCGTCCGGCATGGCGCGACCTACGCCGGCGCATATCTCGTCAAGCGCGGACGATTCGTTGCGTCGGAGTTGCCTGCGCTGGTCGGACCGGACATCGCGCACGAAGGAATCGAGCGGCTCGGATTTCTGGCGCTGATCGAGAAAGTGATCACGCCCGATCCGGGAACCCCGTACGCGCGAGTGGTCGCGCTCGAGTCGGCGTTTTATCTGCGCAATCAACTTCTACGCGATATGGATTGGGCGAGCATGGCGCATTCACTCGAGGTGCGCGTCCCGCTGGTCGATGCGCATCTGCTGCGACGACTCGCTTCGCTGCTGGTGCATCGCAAGGGTCGCGGAAAACAGATCCTCGCGAGCGCCGCCCGCCCGCCGCTCCCGCCCGAAGTACGCCAGCGACGGAAGACGGGATTCACGCTGCCGATCAACGAGTGGCTGCGCGAGGAAGGACGCGTTGAACACGGAAAGCGAAGTTGGGCGCGGCGCGTTTATGGCGAGATCTTTTCGGCGCAGCGAGGACATTGGTAGGACTGTAAGGCCGGTAAGGCCGGTAAGGCCTGTGAGCTGGCGAGGTGGCAGCCACATGCAAGCTTACCGGCCTTACCAGTCCTTACCGGCCTTACCTCACGGTCACCGTCCGCTCCATCCCTCGCCCGCGATGTTTGTCGACCGGGCAATAGACCGTGTACGTGCCGGGCTTCAGCACGATTTCCAGATCGGCCGTGTCTCCGCGCATCAGATCCGATGCGAGTTTCTTGTCGACGCCGTTGCCCTCGATTGCGAAGTTGTGATTCAGCTTCCCCGCGTTTGCGATGTGGAATACCTGAAAACCCGCTGGCACAGTCTGGGGAATGCGAATCTCGTATTCGGTGAGCTGCACCTGAATCTGCTGCGTCGCGACCGGCGTCGCATGCCCGGAGATTGATGGAGGCGTAATCGGATTCATCGTCCGACTCCGCTCCGGGACGGCCTGCGGGTTGCTGGTCGTGGTCGATGTCTGCGGCGGCGCGTTCTTCGACTCATCCTCCCCGCGGCGATTGCCGGGACACGCCATCAGCAAGACGGCGGTGGCTAGGACAACAAGACGGCGCATTCCGTACTCCTTTCGAGGCATCCGATTCGGCAGGAGGCAAAACCCGTGCGCAGGTCCGCACGTCATCGACGCACAGCGATGATTTCGAGCACGGGCGGAGTCACCATCAATGCGTTCGGCGACGCTTCGGTTGCCGCGAATGCCTCGCGGATTGCGATCGCCTGCGATTTTGAGAGCTCGCCGAGGTCGAGCAGACGCTGGACGCCGACATCGATGAAGCTGCGCGGCCATTGCCACGTGAAATCCGACGGGCGGATCACGTCGACGATTGGAAGGAGCGACCGCACTTCGAATCCGAGCTCGGCGAGCCATCGAGGAAGATCGAGTCCGATGTCGGGCTCGCCGCCGCTCGCGCGCCAGCTTTTCATCACAATTTCGACAAATTCCTCGTGCGGCGCGGAACGTGGACTCACACGCCACGCGCCGTAGTCGATGTATTCATGCAACACCAGCACTCCGCCCGGCTTCAACGCACGCCGCACGCGCGCGACGAGATCGCGCGGATGTTTGACGAACGCAAAGATCCATCGCGCCCACGCGCCATCGGCCTGAATCGCCGGAAACTCGCCTTCATCGAGGTCGGCTTCGTGCGTTTCGATCTGCGGAAATCCTCGCGACTCGACGACCTCGAGAAACCGGCGCGAGCGATCGACCGCAACGACTCTGCCCGATTCGCCGACGATCTCCGCCATGTCGGCGGAGGCCCAACCCGGTCCGCAGCCGATGTCGAGGATCGTCTGGCCGACCGTGAATCCCGCGCGGCGCCAGGCATCGAGCGCTCGCGGACGCCATACGCGATGCTGCAGGCCGAGTCGTGCGACCTCGTCATCGTGGGTACCGAGGACATAATCGCGTTCAGCGGCTGCGGTCATGCTAGAGAAACACAGTAATCGAACGTTCCGTTCGGCGGCGATCATTTTGATCGCAGCCGGCGTGCTCCGCATCGCCGCCACATGGACCACATTCTCGGAAGGCATCGACGAGCCGATTCATCTGGCCTCGGGCATCGAGATGCTCACGCGGCATCAATACAAATTGCATGTGGTGAATCCGCCTCTGCCACGGCTGGCGTTTGCGATCGGGCCGTGGCTCGACGGCATGACGCTCAACGGTCTCGATCCCGTCTACTCCAACCTCACGCGGGTTTTCCACTCCGGACGCGGATATCTGCGCACGCTTGCTCTGTCACGGGCGGGCAACCTCATTTTCTTTCTCATCGGCGCCATTGCGATGTGGATGTGGGCGCGCCGCGAAGCTGGGGACGTGGTGGCGATCATCGCGCTCCTCCTTTTCACAACGCAGCCGATCATCCTCGGCTGGTTCGGACTCGTCACGCATGACGGGCCGGCGACGACCGGTGTCGCCGTCAGCCTTCTCGCCTTGTCGCGATGGCTGGAGCGTCCGACGACCAATCGCGCGCTGCTCCTCGGCGTCGCGTATGGATTCGCGATCGCGTGCAAATTCACATGTCTTCTTTTCGTTCCGCTGGCATGCATTGCGATCGTGCTCGTGCGGTGGCGACCGATCGCCTGGCGCACGATCGTCCTGGTCCCACTCAGCGCTGCAGCCGTGATCTTCGCGGTTTACGCACCGTTCGGCATCGATCGATTCGTCGATGGAATCCGCGACGTGATCAAGATCAGCAACGGGCCTACGCAGTCTTATCTTTTCGGCGCGGTGCGGACGACGGGATGGTGCTGGTACTTTCCGGCCGCGCTCCTCCTGAAGACCACGCTGCCGGTCGTCATCCTGCTGATCGCGGGCTTTTTCGTGACGCGAACCCGGGTTTTCTTCGCGTCAATTGCGGCCGCCGGGGCGATGCTGGCCGTCGCGTTGCCGAGTCATCTCGATATCGGAGTCCGCTACGTGCTCCCGCTCATGGTGCCGCTCAGCCTCGCGGCTGCGATTGCGCTCGTCGAGCTGTACGCACGGAAGCGTGTCGTTGCGCTGATTCTGATTGTCTGGCAGGTCGGTACCTCAGCGATTGCGCATCCCGATTACTTCCCGTACTTCAACGAGCTCGCCGGCCGCGATCCGTCGCGCTACCTGGTCGACAGCAATCTCGACTGGGGTCAGGACGTTTTGCGTCTCGCGCATGTTGTACATCAGCTGAAGATCGGGACGATGGGGATCGCGCTTTTCGGTAATGTTGATCTCGATGCCCTTGGCTTCCCGCAGCGGCACTGGCTCAATGCTTTTTCACCTGAGCGCGGCTGGATCGCGATCAGCGACCAGGCGTATCGCATGGAAATGACGAGAGGAGGATGGTGGTGGCTTCGGAACCGGCCCTACCAGAGAGTCGGGAAGTCTATCCGTCTCTATCACGAGTAGTCGTC
>JALYZI010000163.1 GCA_030948915.1 Acidobacteriota bacterium | reverse complement strand
CACCACAAGAGTCCCCACTGATCGTGAAAAAAAATGAGGCTGACCGCCGCGATGACGCTGCCGGCGGCGAGGACCGCGCGTGTGATCGCGCGCGCGTGGCGGCGCAGCGCCGGCTGGTGCGCGCTCTCGGCGGCGAGCAGGTAGAAGAGTCCGTGGCCGAACGGAACGTACAGCGGGATCAGCGCATTGCGGTACGTGTACAGCCCCCAGCCGAGGGAGAGGACGACCTCGCCGGTGGTGGCGACGAGGATCGCGCAGACGATTTGCCGCGTCGCAACTTCTGAACGATGCGCGAAGAGAGCGAGAAACATGAGCGTCGCGAGGCCGAGGGCCAGTTGTGGGACGAGGCCGCGAGAATCCGCGAGAAGGAGCGCCGGAATGTAGAGCGCCGCGGCGACGAGGAAGAGTGCGAAGCGGGGCTGCATTCGCATGTGGAACGCCGGCCGCTGGCCGGCTGTTCCATCGTCATGCGCATCGAAGACTTCGCCGTCGGCCAGCGTGCCTCCTTCACGAAGACCTTCACTGAGGAAGACATGCAGCACTTCGTCGCGATCACCGGCGATGTGAATCCGCTGCACGTCGACGAAGAATTCGCGCGCAAGACCAAATTCGGCCGGCGCGTGCTGCAGGGGATGCTGACTGCGTCGATTCTGTCCACGATGGTCGGCATGCTGCTGCCCGGCACTGGCGCGATCTACCGCTCGCAAACTCTCAACTTTCGTCTCCCCGTCTACCTCGGCGACACCGTGACAGCGCACTTCGTCGTGCGCGCAATCGATCGCGCGAAGCATCGCCTGACGATCGAGTCGTGGATCGAGAACGCAGCAGGGGAGCGTGTCATCGAGGGGACGTGCGAAGCGGGACTGCTGCGCTAGAACTTGCTGCTAACTGAGAGCTGCAGCCGCCGGCCGGCCGAGGCAGTCGTGGGCAGACCGAAGAGCGGTGAGCGGATGTTGCCGACGTAGCCGCTGAAGTTCGGATGGTTGAGCAGATTGAAGATATCGGCGGACAACGTGGCACTCTTCGACTTCGTCAGGGCGATGTCGTGCGCCCATCGGACGTCGACATCCCGTGTGCCGCGTCCTTCGTGTGCGTTGCGTGCGACGCCGAGGGGTCGGGCATTCGACAGACCGGTGTGAAACAGATCCTGTCCGGCTGTCTCGCTGTACGGCAATCCCGAATTGAAGCGCGCCGAGACGCCGAACTGGAGCCAGTTGCCGCGCTTGATCGTGCCGATCAGACTCAATCGGTGGCGCTGATCGAAATCTGCGCGTCCCCATTCCGCATCAGCGGGCGCGTACATATTGGCTGGATACCAGAAGATTCCGCCGGTGTTGTTCATCGCCTTCGCGAGCGTGTATTGCGCCTGCGCGGTGAACGTCTTGCCGACCTTGCCGCGAAACGAGACCTCCAGCGCGTCGGATCGCTGCCGGCCGTCGGAGCGGAACTGCTGAATGTGCCCGAAGCGCGGATCGGGGATCGTCGCGTAATCGGGCGGCATCAGCGCGTTGATGTCCACGGACCGAAACTGGTGGTAGCCGCGCGATCCGCGATATCCAATCGTCATCGCCGCCGACTTGTTCAACCGCTGCTCGACGCTCATGCCGAAATGGTTCGTGTGCGGAATCTGGATGTCCGGCGCGATGCGCGTGATGTCGACCGGCGTGGCCGCGATCGCCGGTGGATTCGGATACGACGGATTGAGGACCGTGAAGGAGCGCAGCTCCGATCCGTTGTGCAGAAGGACTGCCGCGATCGGAGCGACACCGGCGCGATCGTAGAACGTGCCCGCCCCTCCGCGCACCACCGTTCCCTTTCGCGCCCCCCACGCAAACGACATCCTCGGCTGCCAATTGTTCGTGTCGTGGAAATATCCGGTCCAGTCGTAACGGGCGCCTAACACGATGGAGAGGCGAGGTGAGACCTTGATCTGGTCCTGCGCGAACGCGCCGTATTCGCGAAACCAGAGCGCTGCGTGTCCTTCTCCCTGCTGCACGACATAGGCGTAGGGCCGGCCGGCGATGTAGTCGGACAAGTTCGCGAAACTGTAGGTGCCACCCTGGTTGGTCTGATCGTCCCACACGCGGCGATTCACGTTCGGCACCTGAATGCCGAACTTGATCGTGTGGTTCTTGCGCGACAGCGTCATCGCGTCACTGATCTTTCCTCCCGATTCCGTCCGCACAATCGTCGACTGCGCACCGCCCGCGGTGAACGCATCGCGAACGATGAGCGCCGGCGCCTTGCTCAGGCTCGTCGTCGGATCACGATCGAACTCCAGGGTTAGCTGAAATTGGTTGAGCTTCGCGGGATTGAGGACAGACTGCAGGTTGAAGATCGCGGCTGCCTCGCGGCCGACGGTGTTCACGCCTGCTTCCGGCAGGACGAGGCCGCCGACCTGACGATTGCTGCGCGCCGAGCGGTCGTAATTGAGCTGCAGCGACGCGTGGTGCTTCTCGTTCCAGTCGCGCGCCCCGCGCAGGGCGATCTCGAGATTCTCGCTCGGCGCCGGAACGTTCTGAACGAAGAGCCCCGAGGGCTTGATCGCGTGCACGATCGCGGTGGAATCATCCGTCTGTTGCGAGAAGGAGAAGAGGAACGAGTGTCCGGTGAGCGTCCCTTCGACTGACGTGCGGTGGCCCGGCGGCTTGGTCGCCGCGAAGTAATTGGTCGTCGCGAGCGCGGCATCCCGAAATGTGAAGTTGAACGTGCCGTGAAGATCGCCGCCTGCCGGCTTGGTCGTGACCTCGATCCGTCCTCTGCCCGGGCGATTAGACTCCGCTGCGTACGGATCTTCATTGATGGTGATCTCGTCGATCGCACCGCGTGCGACACCAATGCCCTTCATCTCCACGCCGTCGACGATGATGGTCGGACCGGCTGTGGCGATGGAGCTCGGATCGAGCAGCGGCGTGAGGGCACCGATGAGATCCTGATCGAACACCGGCATCTGCTCGAGGGTGGTTCCGCTCAACTTGGTGCTGTCGAGATTTGTTGTATCGACGGACGGCCTGACGTCGTCGGCGTTGACTTCGACTGTCTCCGCGACCTTCGCGAGCGCCAGTTGAATCGTGAGAGGCTCGGTCGGGACTGTAATGGATTCGCGCGCAGTCGAGAACGCAGTGCCCGCGCTCACCTCGAGCCGATAACGTCCGGACGGCGCCTGCATCGAGAATCGTCCGCTGTCGTCCGTCGTGACGGTGCCGATGTTTCTCAGCGTCACGGTTGCGTGCGGGACGCCGGCGCCGGACGGATCGATGACCCGGCCGGAGATCGCCAGAGCGGCAGCCAGGAAGATG
>JALYZI010000003.1 GCA_030948915.1 Acidobacteriota bacterium | reverse complement strand
CCGGCAATACGATTTGTGACTTGCCGATCCCGCACGGTCTTTTCGAGCGAGAGGTATTTGTTAACTGTGGTAGATCGATGCTCAAACGATTCCAGATGGGTGGTCAAACACTGGAAGGCGAAGTCGTCCACGATCGTCTGTTGCTGACGTTCTAGGTCTTCAGCGCGTAGATACCGGGTCCGGTCCGCACAAACCGATCCCCTCTCTTTGCGGCAGTTTGAAGTCGACCGCGCATCGTTGCGTCCGGCGTGTGTCCACGTGGCTTGATGAGACGACGTTCCAATGCGGCCTTCGTGATCTCAACGTAGTGCATTTGCTGACGCGTCTCGCGGAGAATCTGTTCGGCGGCGTCGAGACAATTACTAGCGCCTCGATATGACATTCAGCAATCTTATCGGACAACGCGCGACCAGCCTCGTCACGCACCGGCGCTAATCGGTCTTCGCATCCTCGCGCTCTTGATCTGATTCGGCGTTCTCCATTTCGTTACGCGGAAGCGTGAGAAAACAAATTCGGAAAGTGAGCCACCAGCAATAGATGAATGGTACCGACTCGAATTCAGGTGGAGGGACTCGGCCATGCGAGACGTCGTTGCGCAGATTCGTTCCCAATGGATGAACCAAGAGGCCGAGCAGATCGAAGTGAAGATCCTCGCCGAAAATCTTTTCAGCTTCAGGCTCCCAGAGCAACGTTCCTAAGTCCTTTTCGACCTGATTGCCGTCGGGTTTGAAACTGACCGTTGGGATACCGCGTTGCTGAAAAAGCCACCGAACCGATTGCTCGATCTGTGGAAGCAAAAGATGCACTGCTACCGCGAAATCGCCAACCATTCCGGCGTAAAGCGCCTTCGCGTAAATCTCCTCGCGGCCCGGCGGCACAAATCCACTGGCGAACGCGAGCGGGAGGAAGTCGGCTTCTCGGATCGGATGCTCGGAGATGATCTGTCGGCGAGCGGGTTCGATTTGTCCTGCCACGGCGATGTTGTGAAAGAACGCAGCATCTCCGATCATGCGCCCGTAAAGTCCGCTTTGATCTCTTTCGTCTTCGGAACCGACCGGCGGTCGGATACCGACCTTTGCGCCCTCTCTGCTCACCACGACCTCAGGGAACAGGCGCGGAGCTAGATACGTCTTTGCGGATTCAAGCACGGCGGCCCGCAGTGAGGTCTTTGAGGGAGAACGAACGAGAGAAGCGAGTTCGCGCAGAGCTTCGGGAAGTGACTTATTTCTGATGGCATTTCGTGCGAGTTCGACGAGATCGCCGATCTCAAATTTTGCCCCGATCGGCTTGAACTCGTCGCCGCTGCGTCCTTCATATTCCTTCAGATCGCGAAGTAGCTCTCGGACGCGATCCTTCATTTCCGGCAGCTTGCGCAAAATCGCGATCGCGATCTCTTGATGATGCGCGGCAAGCATGAAGCTCGGCTGCCCGCGAGTAGCGTGAAATGTGGCCTCATGAACAGAACACTCGCCCAACGCTGTTCGCGCGGAAATTTCCGCGCTCCGATCCCCAGCCAGAGACCACAATCGAATCGCTGCCTGCCAGTAATTTTGGGCGCGCCAAAAATCGAACTCCGCCTCCGCTCGTTTCGCAGCTTTCTCGGCGAGCGCCGCATAGTCCTTAGCGTTCCGACGCCGCTTGTGCGCAATCACGATTTCCATAAGCGCCACGCTGAAGAACTTCGGATCTTCGCCGTTGAGGCGGATGAGCAGCTCCTCGACCGTCGCGATCGCCCTTTCGTACAAATCGCCGTCGCGATTCAGTGAAGCAGCGAGATCGACAGCGCGTCGATATCGTGCGGTGGCAGCCGGCCATTCTTGCTCTGGTTCTTTCGCGCGCCGAAGGTAAACATCGACCGCCAACTCGCCCGCCTTCCAGTCGCGCCGGGCAAGCCAAAGCGCGTCAGCAACACGAGCGACCGCCTCCTCGTTTTTGAGATGTGGAAGAACTGAGCGGAGGACATCAACTTCATCGTCGCTCAGCTTCGTGAAATCAGGCCATATCGAGTCGTTCTGATTCGCGCGCCCCATGCCGTCGACGAAGCCTGCAAACGTTCTCGCAATAAACCAGAGTGCAGCTGCCTCTTCCTCGTCGTCTGCGGCAACGGCTTTCGCAAGATCAGCGACAGGGGACCAAAATTCTTGACACTCAGATCCACCGCTCGTGGCGATCGCAACGTTGAGGCGCTCAATCTCTGGTTCAGTCAAACGACGCATTTCGTTACCCGCCTGAAGCTGACCTTACGGCAATGAGACGATTCATGAAGCGCCGCGTCGATCCGTGAATACCTATTTCACGATAGACCAGATCCGCGAATTCAGCATGAGTTGCGTTGCTGCACAGATCTTTCACGTGGTCGGCGAAAGCATCGATTTGCTTCTCTCCGAGACTGTAAACCCTTCCACGATAGTTCTGCAGACCTGCCAACGTTTCGTTCACACGTTGCGCAAAAAAGCGGTCGGCGATCAGAATGTCTACATACGGTAGATACGTGCCGATGTGTTCGATGTCCTGCGCGTCCGATGCTGCTGGGCGCCGGGACGATCTCGAAGAGAACGATTTTGCGACGAGGGCGTAGAGTCGAGAAGTAACGTCTGCTGTCGGAATAACCACCGCGTGCTCACTGGCAAGGAAAGCATCCATCTTCTGCCAAGCCTCGAACGTATCGAAACGACGCTTCGCCATTTCGAGAAAACGCCAAAGCGGACCGCACTGGCGAACCGATGCTCCTATCCCGAGTGCCTCGCGAGCACGGATGTCGTCGAATGAGAGTGATTGGCTCCCGTATTCAAGGAAGATCTCTTCAACTCGGTTCCGCACCGACGTCTTGCCTTCTCGACGCTGCTCCAGCTCAGCAGTCGTCGCATGAAACAGCGAGTTGAACCGAAGATATGGAGGCCACTCGTTTGGATCGTCGTCCGAAACATCGGAGAAGGGTGGTGAGTATTCAACCTGCGGAGGTTGGCCATCGAGAAAGAGTCGAAACGCGCGAAGAAGTTGCCGTTCCTCAACCACCGCTGGGTAACGGAATCGAACCTCCCCGAGCGAGCGAGAAAGCTCGCGAACTGGACGAGATACACGTTCGGAAAGTTCAGACTCGTAATCGACGACCGGCGAGCTTGGACAACAAATCACGTTCTGAGCGACCGCGGACCGAAGTTGTTCATGTAACGCGATCCACGGTGAAGACTGATCACCTCGAACCCGAGCCGATGCTAAGTGCGAGAGAGTTGAGCTGTCGAGGTAGATGATTGTCTTAGTAACCTTAGGAAGGGCAGCGGAGCCATGCCATTCGCAGCGCGAACAGGAAGCGATTAACCGATTACGTTGAACGTCATCCGGTCGGACGGTTGAGGAGCAAGCAGGACAGGGAGCCTGCGCGAGAATGTCGTCAACGGTCAGATCGATCATGTGAACTAATGGTACGGCTGGCACTTCAAAACGCTATCTCAAAATCCTTGCGTTGAGTGGAAGGGTCCGTACACTGTTCTCATGCCGGAGCGCACGAACCCTTTTCAGCGACTTGTACGCAGAATCTACTCGCAGATCGCAGGGCGCGGGGCGTCAGTTAAGGAGAGCGTCTTGCTGAAGGAGCGAGATTCAGAGACGTTGCGCGAGGTCGATATTCTGATCGAAGTTCCTGCGGCAGATAACGTTCTCAGAATGGCCGTTGAGTGCCGTGACCACGCTCGACCAGCAGACGTCGGGTGGATCGATGGGTTGATCGGCAAGTACCGCGACCTGCCCGTTCACAGCGTCGTCGCCGTTTCGCGGACAGGCTTCACTTCTGCCGCGGCACAGAAGGCGCTGGCCAACAGAATTGAGACTCGAAGTCTCCGGGAAGCGTTAGCGGAGGATTGGACGAAATCGTTCGGAGTGGGGATCGCTCGTCTTTCGGCGGAACTCATTCCGACTCAGTTCCAGATTACGACCGATCCGCCGTGGCCCGACGCACGACAGCCGATCGCCATCGAAGTCGATGGAACGAAGAAAACGTCTGATGAGTGGCTTCGAGGTGGGCTCGCAGTGTTGCGAGGCCAGCTGCCGGACGTCGTTCATGATCGGCTTGGCGGTAACTGGAAGGCGCTTGCGGAGTCCGATCGCAAGATCGAAATCGAATGGAGCCTTCGGTCCCAGAACACGATCTTTATTGCTGAATCGGGGACTCGGCACGCTTTAGGCGAACTGTTGATTAGGTGCAAAATTGTCTTCGGTCACGAATGGTTGCCGGTGAAACGCGAGATGTTCGGAAATGTCGGTATTGCGAGCGCGCTAGACACAACGACTTCCGACGATCCGTTAGCTGTCATGTTGGTCCAGCAGCAGGGGCACTTGCCGAGCGAGGTCGTCGTGTTCAGGTCAAACGGCACTGAGGACTAGGCGGCGCCGGTCGTGTCGCCCAAAGTGGGGTATGCGTTGGGTACGAGCCGGTTCCGCAGGGTCGAAACCACCGAAGGACCGACGCTTAGGTTTCCGTTTCAACTCCTGGCCGTTCCATCGAATCTTTTTGGCAGGCTTGGTGAGTTCTCATGAGCCACTATTACGATCTGGAATTGTTGCGGCGGAGTTTAGCAGCGATCGAAGCGTGGCCAAATTGCGGCGATCGGATTCGTGCTCGATCTTTTTCGGCGTCTCCAGCAGCTTCGGGATGCCGCGGAATCGTTCGTCGTTGAGCAGATAGCCGAATGCGTCGAGGCCGAGCTGCCCGTCGCCGATATGCTCGTGCCGGTCGACGCGCGAGCCGAGGGCTTTCTTCGAATCATTGAGATGAAACAGACCGACATTCCTGGTGCCGACGTGGCGCTCCAGGTCCTCGATCGATCGTTCGTATGCATCGCGAGTCCGAAGGTCATAGCCGGACGCGAAAACATGACAGGTATCGAAGCAGATGCCGACGCGCGCCGGATCGTCGACTGACTTGATGATTTTTCCGAGCTCCTCGAATGAGCAGCCGACGCACGATCCTTGTCCGGCCGACGTTTCGAGAAGCGTGACGACTTTGTGATTCGGAATCTTTGCGTGAATCTGATCCAGCGACCGCGCGATCTTCTCGATTCCCGCTTCCGCGCCGGCTCCCATGTGCGCGCCGGGATGCAGCACCACTGCCCGGATGCCGAGACGTTCGGCGCGATCGAGCTCGTCGATCATGCCGCAATCGATTTCCCGTGGAACTCCTCGTTGGTCGTCGCGAGGTTGATGAGATACGACGTGTGCGTGAAGACAGGCTTCACGAATCTCTTCTTCGCGAAGAGTTCGCAATCGTCGTCGGTCAGCTCTTTGCCCTTCCACTGATTGGAATTCTTCGCGAAGAGCGCGACCGCGCTTGCGTTCACTTCCGCGGCGCGCTCGAAGACCGTGTGCAGCCCACCTCTGGTTGAAAGGTGCGCACCGATGAGATCGCCATGTTTTTGTGAGTATCGGAACCGGGGCATCGATAACGAAACACTACGGAGTGAGTCGGAAATTCACGGTCACGGTGTAATAGACATCGATCGGATCGCCGCGATATGTCGCCGGGCGAAAGCGCCAGCGGCTGACAGCATCGCGCGCCGTGTCG
>JALYZI010000252.1 GCA_030948915.1 Acidobacteriota bacterium | reverse complement strand
TCCTGGTCGTAGTCATGCCACTCGAGTAGCTTCCCCGCGTTGTCGCGTACTTCGGTGATGTTGCGATAAACGCCGTCGCTTGCCGTGATGTAGTTGAAGCTGCGCCAAATCTGGCTTGGATTAACTGGATCGTTAATCGAACTCAGGACTCTCGTCGTCGCGAGCGCCGTGTAGTTCAATGTCCACGCCGCGCCGCCGGGCAAGACGATACGTGAGATCGTGCCTGCGACGTACTCCAGTGTGATTTGCCGTCCTACAGAATCGGTGATCGTCGTTAGATTGCCTGAGCCGTCGTACGTACCCGAAATCGAGTTTCCCCATCGGTCGCTGGCCGAGACCCATTTCCCTGTCGCGATGGAGTACACGCGGTTTCCACCGCTGGGGAACTTCACGGTATACGTTCCTGCGGTGACGTCCTTGATGATGACGTCAGCGATGAATGCCGGTCGCGCGGCCGACCAAAGAGTGCTCGTCACCTGATCGAAATAGACTCGGTTGCCGGTGGGCGTGTAGTAAAAAAGTCGCGTGCCTACGGCAGTCTGAATGCTCGAATTGAATGTGTGCGTCCATCCCATCCCGAGTGGGTAATTCACGAGATTCGGAAAAGTCGGCTTGGCACTATGGAACGTCAGATCGAATCTGAGTGGCGTAGGTTCCTGCCCAATCGTGAAAAGCGGAAGGTTGACTGAGACATCACCCGAGCCAACGTTCATCGGGTTGCCAGGGCAGGGGTGCTCCGCGCCACATGTCGGGCACGAGTTTGATCCGCCGACGCCGCACTCCGGTCCTGTCGATGGGCACGAGTGGCAGCCGGTTGAATCCCTCTCGCAGATTGGCGTCGCCATCACCGCCGGCACGGTGTACTCGGCGTTGTACATCGCCTCGGTGCGATTGCACGCTTTGGCTACCAGCTTCACCTCGTGGATGACACCACACGACAATCCGAGGGTGGTTGTGCACGTCGCGTCGACCTGACTATTGCAACCCGCCGGCGTCCACTGAAGACCGGAAACATCGGAGCCATCGACCAGAACACTCAAGCCGCGCTGCGTGTAATAGTCGGTATTCGCAAAATGGGTCGTGACGGTCAACTGCTTGGTATCGGCGTCGTAAGAGCCGCTGACCGTCGTCTGTCCGGCGACCGTGGCGGTTGTTGTCTTGGTATCGATGAAATTCTGATTGCTGGGATCGACGGTCGGGCTGTGCCCTTCACACGAGTAGGCATAAGCCTGAATCTGATGTGCGCCCGGAGTACCGCACGTGAAATTGAACGGAAGGTCCCATGTTCCCGAATTGGCGCCCCACGGGCCGTCGAACCCCGCGCCATCGATGAAAACACGAAGGCCTCCGCTCGTTTGGTTATACGGAAACGCATAAGAGATGTGAGCAGTGCCGTGACCTTGCTCGTCGGGACCGCTATACGTCACGGCGACGGATGGTTTGGGCGAGATCGTGAACGAGCTGGTATTCGAACCGCCATTGTTGTCAGGGCGGCAGATCGGATGCCCCTGAGCGTCGGTACCGCTGTGTGAGCACGCCGAGGTCAAGGTCACTGTATGTGTGAGGCTGGCGTTGGGATCGAATGCGCCCATGCAGCTCGCTTGAATCGTGGTGGTCAGACTGCATTGCGCTGGGTTTGCGCAGTCCGTGTCCGCGAGAGTGCCACCGTCGAGTTTCAGGTGCAGGCTCGCTGTGCCGCAGTCACCGGTAGTCCCTGCTACAACCGTCACCAGTCCATTCGCGTCTGGCCCGCTCACTGACAGAGTTGCTGGACATTGGGCATAAACGCGGGCTGCCCCGCAGACAACTACAATCACCGCAAGAAGAATCCGTGAAAGGACAGGCCGCGTCATTATGATCTCCGTTCATAACCGGGCCGCAGTGCAAGTGCCGTGGGCCCGGGCGTCCACGGCAGCTCTGCTGTATGCGATTTCAGTGCCGGAAAGACGTCACTCTGCAGTTAAGAAAGAATGTTTCTCGACTCCGATAGCCGGAGGCTGCGGAGATTCTTTTCATGTTGTCCATTCGTCGCGTATTGCTGAAGTGGGGCGGCGACAGGTCGACGAGAGTCGCGAGTTCATCCGCGCGAGGACACCAACGCCGCGCGAAGCTATGTCGCGACACACTTTCAACCTTTGGTTGAAAGGCTGCTGCGGTGACCGGACGGACTCACGTGAGTAATAACCGAGCGGGGAAAACTGCTGCCGTCGGCTTCCGATAAAATCGCCCTACGGACGCGCATCTCCGCCAGCAGCATGACGCACACCACCGTGATCGGTAGCTGCATCTGCCGGGGAAGGCGTGCCCACGAAGTTGCGATGTGGATGTCGGATGCGTTGGGAGTCACGAAGTAGACAGCAACGAAGAGCGCGAGCTGTCCTACGTGTAAGCCACGCGGTTCGTGCCGCGAAAATCTCCGGCGCTGTGGGCCGCTTCACCGACGTTTCGACCGACGGGCGCTTACCCGACGAGCCTCGTCAAGATCGACGCCGGTGCCTAGACGCCGAACCACGCCGATCTCGACGTTCGCGAGCTGACGTTTCTCCGCGGTGGCGGCGTCGCGGCCGCGCATGTGCTGTGGCCCGGCTGCACCGCGTGCGTAATCGGCGTCCGCGGCGGCCGCGATCTCCTGGCGTCGCTTTACTACTGCCATCCGCGCGTCGTCGGGAATGAGATCAACCCGGCGATGATGGACGTCCTGCGAAGAGCCGACGCCTCGCGCCTCATTCGCGATCCGCGCGTCACGATCGTGACTGGTGACGGACGCGCGGTCCTGGCGCGAAAGGATTTTCAATCCACGTAGTGCGCCCATCGAGGTGATGTCAGCGTGGCGTGAACGATAGTCATCCGGAACACGGCAGTGGACGAGGATGACGGTGAGCAGAGGGATGCGTCGTGACGCAAACGTCATCTGGTTGATCGCGAGTTTCTGGAGGAGCCGCGTATCTTCTGGTGAGCGCCAACCGTAGCGTGGACTTGCGGCGAAGGTGAACTCCGTTACCCCGGCATCCGCGAGCACACGGATCGCCCTCGGCAGGTCGTTGGGAGATCGGGGCATCATGAATCTCTTGCGAAAGAAGACCGAGGCCATCTCCTCGGGCAGCCAGAAGATATCCGTCATGATTACGCCCGTGGGCTCGTTCGCGATCAAGTCGCGCAGCGCTGCGGTCTCGCGCAGTTTTTCATCCTGCAAGAAAAGCCCAAACCCCTGCAGAACTACAGAAGCAACGACCAGAATCACGAGTCCGGTGATGCCCACGCGGCGCGGCAATGGGAGTGCGACTACCGAACGGCAGGCGACGATTGTCGGTGGAATAGCCAAGGGAAGGATGAGCAGAAAGTACCGCGGTCCCCACACGAGCCCCGACCAGTTAGCGCGCAACACGAGCGGGAGGAGCCCGATATACAAAAACACCACACGGCCGAGCAAGCCGTTCGGACCATGATCACTAAGCACGTCGCGCCATGCCGCGAGCAACACGAGCAGTATCGGGACAGCGAGGAAGAGTCCTTGCGTGACGGCGGTGTTCTCAAACGGTTGTGGATCACGCATGACGAACGCGACGCCCACGCATGCACTGATCCCGCCGACGAGCACCGCACCCGCACGCGCGATCGGTCGTCCACGCAGCGCCCCGACGACGAGCGTGGCCAGAACGGGTATCGCGAGCAGTGTCGCGATCAGCGTTGACGCGTGAAAGCGCAAGAGAAAGTACGCGACGTTGCCGATCATGCGCAGTACCATTTCGCCGGGCGATTCCGGCGACGCGTGCGCCATTAAGTGGAGTCCGAGCGGATGACCGTAGATCCTCCATTGCACCACCCACATCGGCACGGACACTATCAGGCAGCCGACCAACACGGACGGAATACATCGGCGCCACGTGCGGTGTGTTACTAAGGTAATGATGACCGCAGCAAGCAACACATACGCTTCCTCACGCCAGAAGATCGCCGCACCGAGCGCGAGTCCCGCCAGTATCGCTTGTCCACGCGTTCGCGCAAGCGCCCGGACAAGGAACACTCCGGCGAGGGTCGCGCAAAATGTCGCAGTGGTGTGCTCCCAGAACGTAGCCGCATAGAACGCAAGCGGCGTCGCGACGGCCGTAAGCAGAACCGTCAACGCGCTCGAGTCGTTCGTCTCTGTCGCACGAAGGAGGAACACGAGCGCAACCAATGTGCCCGCAAACGACGCGAGAGGAACCACCAGGAGACCAACCGGACCCAGCGCGGCATACAACGGCGCGTTCAATAGCGGCCATTGAAACGGGACGATCGAGTAGAACCCGTTCCCGCGAGGCAGGAAGTGACCCCCGGCATAAGGAAAGAAATGAAATGATGGGTCGATGTCCGCTGCCGGGTACGCGATCGCGACGTGTGAATAACCGGAGTACACCCAATTTTGGACTTGAATGTAGCGGTTTCCAACATCCGTAATCCAAAACACATCCAGCGGTCGGCAAGTGCGCCAGGTCAAGACACCAGCAACAACGGCGACGACGAGCACAAAGGATCGGGACAACCGGGCAAACACTACGCTTCTCCGCCTCGATATCGGAACCGCGCCACCTCGGACTCGAAATCGCGTCCGCTGAGCACGAGGTTCTGCACCGTGGCGTTGAATTCGCGCGCCACGGCGTCGTTCTCCTGCGCGATGTCGAGCATCGTGCGCGCAGCCTGCGCGATCCGCTCCGTCTCACTCATCTGACGCTGCAGGTGATCGCGCATGTTGCGCGCATCCTCGGCGATTTTTTCGAGCGCCAGCGTGATTCCGCGTCCGGCCTGCGACTGTTCATCGGTCGCGCTTTTCACCTGCGCCGCGATCTCGCGTACGCGCTCGGCCTCCTGCGCCAGCAGCTCCGTGCCGCGCGCCTGCTCGCGCGTGCCGCGATTGATCTCCGCGATGGCGTCCGACATCCGCAGCGTCACATCGTGCAGATGCCGGCTGGCGGCCGCCTGCTCCTCGAGTGCGCGCGATATTTTCGTCGCCATGTCATACGACCTCGCCGCGCTGTTGACGATCTTCTGCAGCGATGACGACGCGTTGTCCGCGAGCTCCACGTTGGCTTCGACGCGCTCCACGCCTTCATTGATCTTCGCCACCGCCTGACGCGATCCGCTCTGCACGGCCTTGATGATCGCCGCGATTTCTTTCGTCGATCCGCGCGTGCGCTCGGCCAGCTCGCGGATCTCGTCGGCCACCACGCCGAATCCGAGGCCTTGCTCGCCTGCCTGGGCGGCGATGATGGCGGCGTTCAGCGCGAGTAGATTCGTCCGCGTCGTGATCTCCTCGATCACCGTGAGAATCTGATTGATCTGCCCAACTGAGCCCTGCAGCTCGTCGATCGTGGTCGCGGTGCTCTTGGTGAGATCGCGCGAAGCGTTGATGGCGTCGACCATTTTCGCGACCGCGTGGCCGCCGGCTTCGGCATCCTCGCTGACATGACGCGAGATCGTGGCTGTCGATTGCGCAGCGTCGCGCAGCTCGCCGATCGTCGAATCCATCTCGCTCACGAACGAGAGCGCTTCCTCGCCGATCCCGGCCAGCACGCCGGTACGCTTGGAGATCTCGCGCATTGAAGCGTCCATCTCGGCGGTCGACGAGGAAGTCTTCTCGACGGATTGAAAGAGCAGGTCCGTGCTCCTGGCGACCTCTTCGGCCGACGCCTGGAGTTGCAATGCGCGACTCGAGGCATCTTCGGTCAGTGACGCAACCGTGTCGGCGGCCGCCAGCACACTGCGGATTCCGCCGCGAACGTTCTCGAGCGACGTCGTGGAGTTTTCCGTCAGCCGGGCCTGATCGCGCGATCGCGTGAGCAGCGATTCCGTTCCGCCCGTGATGACGCGAACACCTTCCGTGATCGTGGTGCCGCTTCCGCCGACGCGGCCTAACAGACGCCGAAGATTCGTGCGCATCTCGCCGAAGCTTTCGGCAAGCTCGCCGACCTCATCATCCGAAAACACGCGCGGCGCGACGTCGAAGTTTCCCTGCGCCATCTCGGCCGCCGTCGTGCGCAGTCTCCGCAGCGGCATGGTGACGTCGCGCGCGAGAAAGTACGCCGCCATGCTGAAGATGATCGACGTCAGCAGCGCGATGATGAAGGTGTACATCGTGATCTGCATCGGGATCTCTTGATACGGTTCCCACGGGATGGACAGCGCGAGGATCGAGCCGTCTTTCAGCTTCGCGAATTTCACGACGTGCGGCGATGAGAACGCGGTGCTGTCGCCAGTCCCGACGCGGCGGATCGCAGCGACTTCGTCCGGCGACAGCGGCTCGCCCGCGCTCGAGACCTGACCGCCGCGCGAGATCAGGTGCAGCGCGTAGTCCCGCGGAATGTACAGGCGGAGGTCGTCGAGAATCTTCGGGTCGATTCGCGCCGACAAGTTCGCGGTGTCATGGACCCTTTGAAATCGTTCCGATGACGATGCGATCGCGAGACGCTCGAGCGCGCTCAGGACTTTCGATGCAGTCAGCTCGACGAGGGCGGCCGAGGAGACGATGAATGAGCCGATGAAAACGATCGCGATCTTCTTGCCGATCGACCACTCCGGTCCGACGTATCGGCCGCGGCCGAGCGCGGCCAGGAAGCGCTTTCCGGCGGCGTAGGCCCATGCGATTCCGGGAAACGCTGCGATCAGGGCCGCGACGACGAAGTACCCGAATCCAATTGCCGATTGCATCACGAGCCATGTGCACAGGGCGGCGAAGATGATTCCGCCGAGGCCGAGCGCGATGATCGCGACTCGGACTGTGGTGCGGAGGCAATCGGACAACTCCTGCGACGCGTCGCGCTCGGCCGCGATTGCTTCTTCAATGCGCCGGGTGTGCGGCGTGAGGAAGTATCCGTAGGCCAGCGCGGCGACCACGTACATCCATAGAAGAAGGAGGGCGACATCGATGGCCGCGCTCGTCGTGAGCGCGATCACCTGCGCGACGAAGAGAAACGCGAGCGGAATCGTCACCGCCGCCGGTGGCGCGATCAGGCGCGTTAAATACCTTTGGGTGAAGGACACGTGTAATTGTAGTGCCGGGTGGCCGGTGGCCGGTGGCTGGTGCCCGGTTTCTGATACAACGTGAAGCGCTTGTCCAACGGCAACCGGCCACCGGCCACCGTTCTCTACTTGCACGGCTTCGCTTCGTCGCCTGACAGCCAGAAGATTCAGAGCCTGCGCGCGCTGCTCGCGCCGATGGGCGTCGAGCTGAACACGCCCGATCTCAACGTGCCGTCGTTCGAGAGGTTGGATTTTGAGGCGATGGTGGAACGCGCTCGCAAGAGTGCCGGCGCCGCACAGGCAATTGTCGGGAGCTCGCTCGGGAGCGTGGTTGCTCTCGAAGTTGTGCGGCGAGGACTCCACGTTCCGATGGTTCTCATCGCTCCAGGCCTCGGCATTCGCGATGAGTGGCTTGCCAGGTTGCCGCCCGGCGATCCGATCGAGATCTTCAATTTCGCGCGCGGCGAGAACATGCCGATCCACCGGGCGTTTTTCGAGCAGATGTCGCGCGTCGACGTTGACCGCCAGCCGCCGCCCGTCCCGGTCACCATCTTCATGGGGCGTAAGGACGAGACGATCGCGTTTCACCGGGTCGAGAGCGTGTGGAAGTCCTGGCATGCGAGTGGGAAGCTCGCGCCGGGATCGAAGTTCATCGAGATTCCGGAAGGCGATCACGGGCTGACGGCCTTCGTCGACCGCATCGCTCCCGAAATCCATAAGGCGTCTGATATTCTCAACAAGACTCCTTGACACTCGAAGCGGGTTATCAGATCGGGCCGTATCGCGTCCTCGCGCCGATCGGCGCCGGAGGCATGGGAGAGGTCTACCGCGCGCGCGACACGAAACTCGATCGCGACGTTGCGCTGAAGATTCTGCCGCCCGATGTGGCGAGTGCCGAGGC
The DNA here is from genome assembly GCA_030948915.1 of Acidobacteriota bacterium. Classification (GTDB taxonomy): domain Bacteria; phylum Acidobacteriota; class Thermoanaerobaculia; order Gp7-AA8; family Gp7-AA8; genus Gp7-AA10. The sequence goes on along the minus strand of JALYZI010000252.1, from coordinate 9,469 downwards.
GCTGCGGAGATTCGAGCAGGAGGCGCGGGCGGCGTCGTCGCTCAATCATCCGAACATCGTCGCGATCTACGACGTCGGGCGCTCCGAGTCCATCGCGTACATCGCGATGGAGCTCATCGAGGGTCAGACGCTGCGCGGACTGATGGCCGGCGGACCGATGCAGGTGAAGGAAGCATTGCGGATCGCGGGCAAGGTCGCGGACGTTCTCGCCACGGCGCACGATCGCGGCGTGATCCATCGCGATCTCAAACCCGAGAACGTAATGATCTCGCGCGAGGGTTACGTCAAGCTGCTCGACTTCGGACTCGCGAAAGTGCGGCTGTCAATGGCCAGCGGTGACAAGACCCAGCCTCTGACACACACGACCGCCGGGCACGTCTTCGGGACGGCGTCCTACATGTCGCCGGAGCAGGCAGCGGGTCGCCCGGTCGATTTTCGGTCCGATCAGTTTTCGCTGGCGGTGATCCTTTACGAGATGATTACCGCGCGCCGGCCGTTCGACCGCCCCTCGTCGGCGGAGACGCTGACGGCGATCATCCGCGAAGAAGCGCCGCCGCTGAACCTCAGCGAAGTGTCGGGCGGACGGGAACTGCAGACGGTCATCAGTCGCTGTCTCGCGAAATCGCCGCAGGACCGTTACGCGTCGACGCGCGATCTCGCGCGCGATCTTCGCGACCTTCGCAATCGGCTTTCGACGGGATCGGATCGAACCGATCGATCGCTGCGAACGTTCCGGATGGACGCGCCGCGGCTTCCGATCATCGCCGGCGTCGCCGCGCTTCTTCTGATCGCGACCGGCGCCACGATGGTCTTTCGCAATCGCCAACAACAGCAACAGCAGCAGCAACAGACCGCGCCGCAGTCCGTCGCTGTCCTTCCTTTCCGCGACCTGGGCGGCTCCGTCGATGGTCAGATTTTCAGCGACGGGATCTCGGAGATGATCAGCGCCCGAATTCAACAGGCGCGCGGACTTCGCGTCATCGGCCCGTTCGAAGGTGCGCCGGCGTCTGCCGGAGCCGATGCGCGCGAGATCGCGCGTCGCCGTGGTGCGACGCTGATGCTGACCGGAAACGTTCAGCGCGTCGGCGAGCAGCTCCGTGTCAGTTTTCAACTTCGCGACACCACGTCAGGTGCACGGCTCGCTGGTGACATGATCACCGCCGCGAGCGCAGAGGTCTTTCCGCTCGAAGATCTGGTGGCGGACAGCGTCCTGCAGGCGCTCAATGTCCCGCGCGCACGACGATCGCCGGCTGCGGCAAGCGCACTAAAGGGAGCCGATCAGCGCACGTACACGCAGGCGCTCGGATTGCTGCAACGGATGCGGAGCGAGGACTCTCTCGATCAGGCCATTCAAATGCTCGAGTCGCTGCTGTTGAATGCGCGCGACTCGGCGGTCGTCAATGGGACGCTCGGCAAAGCGCTGCTGCGCAAATACGTGGTGACGCGCAATCGCGCGCTCATCGATCAAGCGGCTGTTTATGCGGAGCGCGCTGTTCTGCTCGATTCGGAAGATGCGGACGCTCACGTCACGCTCGGTGAATTGCGGCGGGCCAACGGTCGGCTGCCCGAAGCCAGGATGGAGTTCCAGCGCGCGCTGACGTTAGAGCCGCAATCGGTCGACGCGCGACTCGGAATGGCAGACACGCTCGATCAGCTTGGCCAGCCCGCAGACGCGGATCGACTGTTTCGCGCAGCAATGCTTCTCAATCCGGACTATCCCGACGTGTACGGCCGCTACGGGCGCTTTTGCTATGTGCACGGCCGGTTCGAGGAAGCCGTGCGTTACTTCACGAAACAGACCGAGATTCTGCCCGACGCGCCCCGAGGCTATGCGAACCTCGGCGTAGCGCTGCAGGCGTTGCAACGTTACGATCAGGCGATTCGCGCCTATCAGCACTCGATCGACCTCCGTCCGACCGGCGCCGCCTATTCGAACCTCGGCAGCCTGCAGTTGTATCTCGGAAAGTACGTCGAGGCGTCGGCGGCGTACGAGAAGGCAACGGCGCTCACCCCCAAGAATCACGTCTATTGGGCGAACCTCGGCGACGCCTATCGCTGGACGCCCGCGCAGCGCGGAAAATCGTCAGCGGCGTACGAACAGGCGATCCGTCTGCTGCGCGACGCCATCACCGTCAATCCGAATGATGCCGCTGTACGCGCGCTGCTGGCGAGCTGTCTCGCCAAGCGCGGGGATCTTCGCGCGGCGCAAATGGAATTGGACATGGCGCTCAAGACGGATCCGACGAACTCCTCGGCTTTGTACCAGGCTGCTATCGTGTCCAACATTCGAGGCGATCGCGATGGCGCGTTTGGCTGGCTCGAGCGCGCGATCGCATCGGGGCGCCCGGCTGCCGATGCGTCCCGCGATCCGGAGCTTGCCAATCTGCGAAACGATGCGCGCTTCAAGAAAGCACTCAACACGCCCAAAACGAAGTCATAGGAGGGAGAGAGCCCATGCGGAAAACAATCCTCGCGTTTTTGTCTGTCTTGTTGGCATCGATCGTCGCATGTAAGCACGGCCGGCCGTGCGACATGGCACAACTCGATGTGTCGCAGCTCAATGCATGTCAGAGCCAGGATCCACCCATCGTTTGCATCGAACCAAATACGCTGATGCCGTCGCGAGACCCCGTGCACATTCGTAGCGGGCAATACGCGCATTTCTTTCTGACGACCGGCCATGGCGAGCTGACGATTACGTGCGAGCCTGGAACGCCCGTCGACTATGTGGGTCATTCCGGTAGTCACGCGTGGGTGCATGCCTTGCCGGTCAAAACGGCGGAGCGTCACAAATACACGATTAATGTGGACGGCCGAATCAAAGATCCGGAGATGGTGATCGAGCCTTAACGGGCTGCGCGGCGGCGCAGCGGTGGCGTCAGAACGAGCGCGTCGTGCGCATTGACTGCGCCGAAGCCCTGCACGACCGCGCCGCCGGGAATGTAGATCCGGCCGTCGACGGCTGCGGCGCCAATGCCGTGTCGCGGAATCGCCATCGGCGTCTCCGCGCTCCATTTCAGCTTCGCGATGTCATAGACCTCTGTTTCTTCGAACACGCCGCTCATCGCATTTGGATTTCCTTCGCCACCGAAAACGTAGATGCGCTGATCAATGGCCACTGCCGCGATTCCGCTGCGAGGCGTGGGCAGCGGGGGCAGAGAGGTCCAGCGATCGATCGCCGGATCGTAGACCTCGAGCGCGCCGACGTTGCCGGAACTTCGGCCGCCGACGACGTAAAGCTTTCCGGCAACCGCGGCAGTCGCGAGATGCTCGCGCGCAGTCGGCATCGGCAGCAGGGTCGTCCAGCGATCGGTCAGCGGATCGTATGCCGTCAGCGTGTGACCGCCGGGAGCGCCGCCGGCAAGATAGATGCGTCCGTCGATGACCGCAGCGGCAGCCGCCGCCCGCGGCGAGGGGAGCGATGACACGCGCGACCAGACATCGGTCCGCGGATCGTAGCGATAAACAATTGAGGCCGCCTCGAAGCTGAGCGTGCGGTAGCCGCCGATGACGTAGATCACGTCACCGATTACGGCGGCCGCCGAATGGTGCAGCGGCTCAGGAAGTGGAGCGACGAACGTCCAGCGGTTGGCGATCGGGTCGTACGCCTCGACCGATTCGGTAACGCTGAGCCCCGAAATCCCGCCGATGGCGTAGACCTTTCCGTTTACTGCTGCGACCGCCAGCTCCTGACGCGCGGTTTGGAGGGGCGCGAGCGAAATCCAGACTGCCGCCAGCAGCGCGGTCACAATTCTCCGCGCAACAGGTAGCACCCGCCGTCGATCAATCGGTGACGCCAGGGTCGCGTGCGCCACGCATCGAATTCGATTTCCTTACAGTCGAGCAGATCGCGATGAAAAGCGTCGCGCAACTTTTTCGCGATACCGCGATTGATCATGCCGACGGTGATCTCATCATTCAGCTCGAACGAACGATCATCGAAATTCGTCGAGCCGACGCACGACCACATCTTGTCGACGATCATGATCTTCTGATGCGTCAGCGTTTTCTGATGCTCGAAAATGCGGATGCCGTTTTTCAACATATCGCCGTAGTGATGATGACTCGCGTGCTGCACGAGCGCGCTGTCGATGATCGATGCCGATGGCAGCATGATCCGGACATCGACGCCGCGCCGGACGGCCTGCATCAGCGAATCGATCGCGTCTTCATGCGGAAGGAAGTACGGATTCTGGATCAGCAACTCTTTACGGGCGGCATTGATCGCGAGGTAGTACAGCAACTGCACGGATGAAATGGACCCGCGCGGCTCCGCGTACGCGACATGCGCGTCGACTTTGCCGCACTCCTCGAGCTTCGGAAAATATTTTTCGCCGGCCGGAACTTCGTCGGTCTCTTCAATCCAGTTTTCGCAGAAGACTCCCTGCAGCGTCGTGACGACCGGTCCTTCCGCGCGAATCGCCGTATCGCGCCAGTGATCTTTGTCCTGAGCATTTCCGGTCCACTGCTCCGCGATCCCGTGTCCGCCGACGTACCCGATCCGTCCATCGATCACCGCGATCTTGCGATGCGTCCGCAGATTCATGCGTCCGATATTCGTGAAGCGAAGCGGGCGGAATTGATGGAGCGCGCAGCCTCCGTCCTTCATTCTCGATTTGAGCTTGCTGTCCATCTTTTGCGATCCGGAATAATCGAGCAGGACGCGCACCTCCACGCCGTCGCGCACGCGCTGGATCAGCGCATCGGCGAGCTGTTCGCAGATCGCCCCCGTCCACCAGATATACGACTCGATGTGGATCGACTGCCGGGCACGCGCGATGTCGTCGAGCAGACGATCGAAAAACTCGCCGTTCTGCAGGATCTCGATCGCGTTGCCATGATCGACGGAGCCTTCCGAGATGCCGACCAGCGTCGGGATCATCGCCTTCAGATCCGCCTCGCCACTCATCTCGAACTTCGGCTTTGTGCGCCGCCGATTCGTGTTCCACAGGAGGAGCCCCAGAACGCCAATGACCGGGATGTGCCAGTCGAATGTTTTCCGCATGCCCATTGCCGATTCATAATGCGCGCCGACCATGAGTCGGTGGACGGCCCTCGTCCTTCTCTCGATTGCGCTTCTCCTCGGCATGGCGCTCTGGTTTGGCATGTCGGCCGTCGCGCCGCAAGTCAGGGAGGAGTGGAACCTCAGCCCGTCGGCGACGGCATGGCTGACGCTCGCGGTGCAGCTCGGCTTCGTCGCCGGAACTCTGACGAGCGCACTGCTCAATCTTCCCGATGTCATCCGCGCTCGCTACCTCTTCGCGGTCTGCGCGTTCCTCGGTGCGGCCGTCAACGCGCTTCTCGCGTGGAGCGTTCACTCCGTGACCCCGGCAATCGTGCTGCGCATTGCCACCGGGATCTTTCTCGCGGGCGTCTATCCGCCCGCAATGAAGATCATCGCGACGTGGTTTCGCACCGGACGCGGATTCGCGCTCGGCGTTTTGATCGGCGCGCTCACACTCGGCAAAGCGTCGCCGTATCTCGTGAATGCGATCGGATCATCGAACTGGCGCATCAATCTGACCATCGCATCGGTCCTGGCCGTCGCGGGAGGTTTGCTCGTCCTTCTGCTTCAGGAAGGGCCGTACGCGCTCCCCAATCAGCCGTTCGATTTTTCGCAGGTGACGAATGTCTTCGCGAATCGCGGCGTGCGGCTCGCCAACCTCGGCTACTTCGGTCACATGTGGGAGCTGTACGCGATGTGGACGTGGGCGCCGGCGATGTTCCGGGCCACAATGAGTCCACGTCTGGCTGAGATCGCGGCCTTCGTTGTGATCGGAAGCGGGGCAGCCGGATGCATTGCCGCCGGACTGCTTGCCGATCGGATCGGCCGGACGGTTGTGGCCTCGGCCGCGATGGCGATCAGCGGTGCCTGCTGCATCATCATCGGATTTCTCTACGGCCGATCGGAGTACGCGCTTCTCGCGATCGCGATCATCTGGGGCGCGAGCGTCGTCGCGGACTCGGCGCAGTTCTCGGCGTGCGTGACCGAGCTAGGTGATCCGCGTTACATCGGCACGGCGCTGACGCTGCAGACCTGCATCGGCTTCCTCATCACCACGCTCACAATCCGCGGCCTGCCTTTGCTCGTCGATGCCGTCGGCTGGCAGTACGCCTTCATGGCGCTCGCACCGGGCCCGTTCCTCGGCATCCTCGCGATGATGCGTCTGCGTTCGCTGCCGGAGGCGAAGCAGCTTGCGGGCGGGCGGGGGTGACGCTCTGAACCGTTGTGTTACAATGCACACAATGGATACAACGATTCGCAACTTGGATCTGCAGCTTTATCGGGAGCTGAAGGCCAAAGCTGCTCTCGCGGGACAGGGCGTCGGCGAAGCGCTCAACTCTGCGATCCGTGCCTGGCTGTCCGGGCCGAGTCCCTTTAGTCGCGACAGAAGCCTCAAGGAACTCTCGCCCCAGCCGTGGGGTGCCAGAAACCGGCGCGCCAGCGAGCAGATCGACGACGTTGTATACGGAGTGAAGTCCTGATTGTCCTGGACAGCAGCTTTCTGATCGCTTTTCACAACGTCAGTGATGTGCATCATGCGGCGGCCTCGAAGGCGATGCAGCGGTTGATCGACGGCGCCTGGGGTCCGGCTCTCCTTTCCGAATACGTTTTCCTGGAGGTCGTCACAGTGCTTCTTCTCCGGCAGAATCTTGCGACCGCGATCGAAATCGGCGAGGTTCTGCTTCGCGCACGCGAAATCGAATTCATCTCCGGTACTGAGGTCTTTGCTGACGCTTGGCGCATTTTCCGAGAGCAGCGTCGAACGAAGCTGAGCTTCGTCGATGCCGCGCTGATCGCGATCGCCGACAGCAAGGATGCCGCGGCAATCGCCACTTTCGATCGCGCCCTGGCACGCGCCTCCGGCAGACAGGCTGTTCCTTAGCTATCCTCTATCTATGGATGACGACGCCGGCCTGAAGGAGGTCTTTCGCGGCGACCTCTCCTCGGTCGAGATGGCCGGCGCGATGCTCGAGGACCTGGGCATCTCCACGCATCGTCGTTGGGAGCAGGCGGGCGGTGCGCAGTTCATGGCCACTGAGACCGCGATGATTCCGGGACGCACGGCGATTCTGCTCGTTCCGTCGATCGCCTACGGCGAGGCGAAGGAAGCGCTTGCTGGTTTTGAGAACCCCGATCCCGACTACATCACCGAGCTCTCGGCCGAGATTCAACAGAATCAGCGCAAGCGGCGCGGGATGGCGGGTGTGATCCTCTTCATCCTCTTCGCGCCGCTCGCGCTGGCAATCATCGCGTTGCTGGTCGTTGTGATCGGCAGTTTCTTCGGCTGATCACTGCCAGATCGTCTGCCACCACTTCTTGTCGTCGGATGGCGTCTCCACCGATACGAGATTCATTTTCTTGCGCACGTCGTTCACGTTCCATCCGGTGAGTCTCGCGAGATTCGTCGCCTCGCGGTCCTGACGCTCGCGGAGAGTTTTTCTGTAATTGCGGGCCGCGTCGCAATCGGAGCTCCCTGTCCACGGATGATGGAGGACGTAGCGCGCCTGGAAATTCTGGCGATCGCCGGTCTCCTGGAACACGAGGTCCTCCGGAAAATGATCGCGGTCGTAGCGCACGTGCAGGCGCGTCAGGAAAACTTCAGAAGCGCCGCCGCTGTTCGCATCGCTCGACACCCAGAACGCGCCGAGGTTGCGGAGCTCTTCGCGTGAGAGCGGATCGGCGGCGCACGGATCGCACCAGTTCATGTCCCAAGCGTATTCGGTGAACAGGGCGCTCATGTTCTCCTTGCGGACCTGTTCCGTGAACAGCGCTTTGTAGAACGGGGAGAACTCTTCGCGCACGTACATCGGCACATCGACGTCGCTCGGCAGCTTGATCGTTCGATAGTTCGTAGCCTCGACGCGGCCCTTGCGCGTGAGCGCATAGACGAACAACTCCTGCGGACCGGCGGCGTTCACGGTGCCGAGTCGAACCGGCAGCATGAACTTCGGCGATTCGTACGCGACCTGAATCGGACGCAGATAGCTGTAGCCGAGTTTCTCGTGCTCGCCGAGGTTCACTTTGGCGACGAAGAACTTCATGTTTTGTCTGATGTAGCTTCCCAGAACCGTCGACGCACCGGGCGGGATCGTGTAGCCACTTTCCTTGAGCCACGTCTCGAGTCCGTTGCTTTGTGTAGCCGAGAGGATAAGGATGTCGTACTCGCCGACCGTGTATCGCGCCTCGATGGTCACGCCGAGACTTCTGGCGCGCGATTCTTCGCGCGCGGATTTCATCGCCATCGGCACTGCCGGCATTCCGTTCTGCGCATCGAGTGCGTACATCCGGCAGGGGTCGTAGTCGAAATACTCGACGAGCCGCGGCGCGGAGTAGGCGTCGAGATGATCGATCAGCGCCTTGTCGGCGATATGGATCTGTTCGCGCGTGATCCGCGTCGGAACGGGGATCACGATGGCGAAGTCGCGAGGCTCGCCGTGAAAATCGTTGGCCATCGTCATTACGGTGCGGTCGCCGTCACGGACGAGCGCCACCTGCGACGCACGGTTGTAGATTTTGGCGTCGCCCTTTGCGACGTAGAAGCCGCAGAACGAATAGGCGGGAGCAAGCCAGGCGCAAAGTGCCAGCGCGATTGCAGTAAGTCGGACCATGTTGAACCTCCATTTTCTTTCCATGTGTAACGGCCCCCCGGCAGCAGTAGATCGATCAAAGGCACCAGCAGCGAGCACGCCGCCAGCGACCACAAGATTCCATTGGTGTGAAACATCTTGAATTGCACGTATCGCGCGCCTGACGCGACCAGGACCGCGAAGAGGATTCGGCCGAGGCGCGAATCGGGCGTCGTCTTTGGATCGGAGATCATGAAAAACGTGAACAGCAGCAACGCGCCGTTCTCGAGTCGGTGGAGCGGAATGGTCAGCGGCTCGCCCAGCCAGAGTGACCGGCCGGCCAGAACTGCTGTCCACGCAATCATGAACGCGTAGGTGACATCGCTGCGGGACGCGCGATTGACCACCAGGCCGCCGAGGCAGGTGATGAGAAATCCGAAGAAAGCGACGTTGCCCCATTGACCGGGCGAGACCCACACCCCGGGCGTCGCGAGCATCAGGGCCACGATCGCGAAGTTGGTGGGGTTGAAGATGTGCTTACCACGCCACCGAATCACGAACTTGCTGCTGACCGCGATGGCCGCCGCCGCGAGCATGAGAAAAATGGAATTACTGCGCAACAGGAGCGCAAGCGAGAGTCCGGAAATCATGGCGCTGCGTGGATCGAACTTAACGCTCCGGATTTTCGAGCAGAGCCACTGGGATCCGATCGCGGCCGCGATGACGAACGCGGCGCGAAACCAGGTCGTGTCGAAGTCGAGCGCGGTCAGCCCGTACAGGAGGAGAAGCGACAGCGCGCCGATCTGATACAGCCGCGGATCGAGGTGTTTCATTTGGCTAGTTCGACGCTTCCGAGCGGAGAAAAGAAACCGAAAAGGAGCGCCGCCATCTGGCGGCG